>JANXMD010000647.1 GCA_025354845.1 Verrucomicrobiota bacterium
ATGATCGTTCGGGAGCGGACGGAGCCGGGGCGGTCGGTCTTCAACCCGGGTCACTGCCACGGTGAAACTCCAGGAATTCCTCCAGCCGCCCCGGGTGTTGCCGCCAGAATTCAACCAGGGACCCGAAGAGCGACAAGGTGCCGGGACTCAGGTGATGCTCGATTTCCTCCACCTCCGCCTCGACCGCCGAGGATTTCAGCCCCAGCTGTTCGAGAAACGCGGTGAGAATTTCGTGTCGCTTGCGGACATGACGGGCCACCGCCCGGCCCTCGGCGGTGAGGGCGAGACCCTGATACGGCTCGTGTTCCAGATACCCGCGTTCGGTCAGGCGACGCACCATGTTCGACACCGTGGACCGCTTCAGCCCGAGCGACTCGGCAATGTCGCTGACGCGCGCCTGCCCCTTGGTCGCCAGGAGCTCGCTGATCCGTTCCAGGTGATCCTCAGTCGATTCCGATCGCCTCGCCGCGGCGCGGCGACGTGAGACTGAAGAGTTGGAGGCCATGGCGCGATTTTAATGCGTCCCGCCGACACCGGGCCAGAAATCATCGAAAGAATTTGCCATCCATCGAAATATGTTTTACCTCTAAAACATTGATGCGCTCCATCACCCATCTTCCGCATCGCACACTCCTGATCGCCACGGGGTGTTCCCTGTTGGCGCACGCGGCCGATTCCACGCCAGTTGCTGCAGAACCAGATTCTGTCCCGGCAGGGTGGAACTGGCATGCCCAGACCACCGGTGTCTGGGAGGGGCACACCCACTTCACCGCCCCGTACTCCGGACCGCGCAGCCTGCAAACGGTGAATGAAGGGCGCGAGACGCTGTCTCTGGATCTCACCGGCGGGTTGCGCCTGTGGAGCGGCGCCTCCGCTTTCGCCGACGCGCTGGTGTGGCAAGGGTATGGGCTCGCCAATTCCTCGGGCATCGAGGCCTTCCCGAACGGCGAGGCGTTCCGACTCGGAAGCAGCACGCCGAATGTGACCTTTTCACGGCTGTTCCTGCGACAAAGCATCGGTCTCGGAGGACCGCAGGAGGTGGCAGCAGACAGTCCACTCCAGCTCACGGAGCGGCGCGATGTGTCACGGCTCACCTTTCAGGCCGGGAAGTTTTCGGCCAAAGACGTCTTCGACAACAACGCGTACGCCAACGATCCGCGGACCCAGTTCCTCAACTGGTCGCTGATGGCCAACAACGCCTGGGATTTCCCAGCCGACGCACTCGGCTACATCACGGGCGCCACCGCCGAGCTCAATCAGTCCGACTGGGCACTGCGCTACGGCTTCTTCCAAACTCCGCGCCGATCCAACGGCATGGCGCTGGACCTGGCGGTCACCAAGGCCTGGGCGATGGTCACCGAACTCGAATGGCGCTATCTGAAGGGCGATCGGCCCGGGACCGTTCGGTTGCTGGGGTCTCTCAACCAGGCGCGCATGGGCAGCTATGCGGAAAGCCTCGCCCTGGGAACGTCGCCTGCAGACGTCACGCTGACGCGCCAGTATCGGCAGCACTACGGATTCGGACTGAACTGGGAGCAGGCGCTGACGGACTCTCTCGGGATCTTTTCCCGCCTCGGCTGGAGCGATGGATCGACCGAAGCGTGGCATTTCAATGATGTGGATCGCACGGTGACCGGCGGCCTCAGCCTGCAAGGGAAGCCTTGGGGCCGTCCCACCGACACGCTCGGATTCGGCGGGGGCGTGAACGGGGCCTCAAGGGTTCACGCTGATTATTTTGCCGCAGGCGGAACCGGCATTCTCGCCGGCGATGGCGCATTGCACTACGGCTGGGAGCAGTTTTTCGAGACCTACTACCGACTGGTCCTCGGTCGGGGACTTTCGACGAGCCTGCACTACGAGTTCGTCGCCAACCCGGCATTCAATCGCGACCGCGGTCCCGTGCACATTTTCGGAATCCGCATCCACTATGAGCTCTAAACTGTGTGATAACCAAGACCGCAGGCAGAGTTTGAACCACCCATCGTGATTCCTTTTTTCCAACCGAAGAATGCAGGTGCCGGCACGGATTCCTCCGTTGGCGGCACTGCCGCGCACGCGCACAAGAGCCTGCCGGAATCCCACGGCACGGTTCCGATTCCCAGTCACCTCGGCTTCTGGCGCAAGATGTTGGCCTTCTCCGGCCCGGGATACCTGGTCGCAGTCGGCTACATGGATCCGGGAAACTGGGCCACCGATCTCGCGGGCGGATCCCGGTACGGATACTCCCTGCTGTCGGTCATCCTGATTTCGAATCTGATGGCCATCCTGCTGCAGTCGCTCTGCACGCGCCTCGGCATCGCCACCGGCCGCGACCTCGCACAGGCCTGCCGCGACCAGTACTCTCGGCCCGTTTCGATCGCACTGTGGATGGTCTGCGAGATCGCCATCGCCGCCTGCGATCTGGCGGAAGTGATTGGATCCGCCATCGCGCTCAATCTGCTCTTTCACATTCCAATCGTCGCGGGCGTGGTGATCACGGGCCTCGACGTCCTTCTGGTCATGTACCTGACGAATCGAAGCTTTCGTCATCTGGAGGCGGTGGTGGTCTCGCTGATCCTCCTCATCGGCGGGTGCTTCCTGGTACAGATGATCCTCGCCCAACCTCCGATCCGGGAAGTGTTGAAGGGGTTCATCCCCACTACGCAAATCATCCGGAATCCCGAGATGCTTTATATTGCCATTGGAATCCTCGGGGCGACCGTTATGCCCCACAACTTATATCTCCACTCCAGCGTGGTTCAGACACGGAAATATGAACCGTCCGCGGCAGGAAAACGCGAGGCCATCTGGTTCTCCACGCTCGACTCCACCGTGGCGCTGATGAGTGCGCTCTTCATCAACGCGGCGATTCTCATCGTCGCCGCGGCGGCGTTTCATAAGAGCGGCACGGTGGTCGACGAGATTGGCAAGGCCCACGAACTCCTGGCGCCGGTTCTGGGGACCACGATGGCGGGAATCCTCTTCGCGGTGGCCCTGCTGGCGAGCGGACAGAATTCGACGCTCACCGGCACGCTGGCGGGACAGATCGTCATGGAGGGCTTTCTGGACATTCGCATGCGACCCTGGCTGCGCCGACTGATCACGCGGGCTGTGGCAATCGTACCCGCGGTGGTGGTGGCGGCGCTCCAAGGCGAGAGCGGCACGGCGCGTCTCCTCGTGCTGAGTCAGGTGATCCTCAGTCTCCAGCTCCCGTTCGCGGTGATTCCACTCGTGATGTTCACCAGCAACCGAAAACGGATGGGGGAATTCGTGAGCCCACGCTGGATTCAAGTGCTCGCCTGGCTCACAGCGGCCATCATTCTGGTCCTCAATGTCCGACTGCTGTACGACGTCGCAACGGGCCCCCGGTAACCCAACGCTCGAACCCATGTATCAACGGATTCTGGTTGCCCTCGAGAACGGTGTCGCCGACCAAGCACTGGTTCCCCACATCACTCAACTGGCGGAGCGCCTCGGCTCCGAATTGGTATTGATCCACGTCGCCGACGGCTGGGCGGCGCGAAACTTTCAGGCGCTGAAGCTGGCGGAATCGGAGGAGATCCGGACCGACCGACAGTATCTGGAATCGATTACCGCCTCCCTCGCCGCACGAGGACTGAAGGTGCGGCACACGCTGGCCATGGGAGATCCGGCCACCGAGATCCTCAAGGCGGCCGGCGCCGAGGGATGCGACCTCATTGCCATGGCCAGCCATGGACACCGCTTCATCGGCGACCTGGTTTACGGCAGCACCATTTCCGAAGTGCGCCACAAAGCGCCGATGCCGGTGCTCCTGGTCCGAGCCAGCGGCTGAGGCCCTGTCCTTACGCGTCAGGGCTGGCTCGGCTTCGGCTGCGCTGCTTCCCACTCCGCGGCACTCACCGTCTTCACTCGATGGGTGAAGACGTAGACACCGTGCTTGTTGCCGACGAGAATGTCGGGACGGCCATCGCCGTTGATGTCCCGGGCCACCACCTGGGTGCCAGTGCCGCTGTTGTCGTCAATCTGGTGCGGGATCCAGTCCACCGTCTTGTCGGCATTCCGTTTCAACTGGAACCAGTACAACACCGGAGCCGCATTCGGCTCCGGATCCCCGGACGGTCCATGCGCCCAGAAGCGCTTACCGGTGACCAGGTCCTTCAGGCCGTCGCCATCGATGTCCACCAGATCCACCGCGTGAAGCTGGCTGAAATGCACTCCATATCGATTTTCGCGGGCTTCCTTGTTCATGAACACGTGTTCACGGAACTTGATTTCCCCACCCTCGCGATACTGTTCGTACCACGCCAACCCGTATCCGTGTGCCGACAGGCTGCTGATGACATCCGGGAGTCCATCGCCATTCACGTCGTAGGCATACATCTGGGAACCGCCAACACCGAAGGGCCATTTGTGGAACTTCCAAATCGGATCCCCGGCCAGGGAAGCGGGCTGCTCCCACCACCCATCCTTCTCCAGCAGATCCTGTCGCCCATCGCCATTTACATCTCCGACGCCCATACCGTGGGTGAACTTGTGATACTTGTTGTCCGGCGAGATCGAGTGCCAGATGAAGGGTTTGGTGGGGTCCTTGGGATCCGGCGAGGCATAGCCGTAGTGGCCCTTCGAGGAGCACACAATTTCAGGGCGGCCGTCGCCCGTAATGTCCACAAAGGTGGGTGACTCGTTATCGGTCACATCGAGGGCGACATGACGGGTCCACATCGCACCGGACGCTCCCGTCTTTCCGGGATTCTCGAACCACCAGGAATTCTCACCAGGAAATCCAAGGATGAGGATGTCGTCCCAACCATCGCCGTTGAAATCGCGGCTGAAGGCGAAAAAGTTTGCCGAGTACTCGTTCTCATTTCCAAGCCGGCCCTTGAATCCGGCAAAGCTCACCGGCTTTCCGTCCTTGGTGCTGGTCGACGTCTTGTCGGCCACCATAAAAGCGTGACGCGTCTTGAAGTCAGGACCTTCGTACCAGAACGGCCCGGCGACAACGTCCGGCACTCCATCGTGATTGAAGTCACCGGTGTTCGCTCCCTCGCTCCAGAACTGGTCCGTGATCTCCTGCCGCGAAAAGAGATGGAGCTGATTCTTGGGCGCCGCCTGTAGGGAGAGCATCGACAGCCCGACGGAAAGTCCGGCGAGGAGTGCCGGCACATGGGTGCGGGACGGACGGGGGAAACGCATGCCCCGTTGTCGAGGCTCCCCCGCCCTGCGGTCAAGGTCGAATGAGCGGCCACCGACTCGAAGCCGGAACGCGGGCGGAATTCGAAGCCATCTCGAACCCCATTT
This sequence comes from Verrucomicrobiota bacterium, assembly GCA_025354845.1. Taxonomy (GTDB): domain Bacteria; phylum Verrucomicrobiota; class Verrucomicrobiia; order Limisphaerales; family UBA9464; genus CAIVQB01. Next base: position 5,260 of record JANXMD010000647.1, read on the forward strand.
TCCCTCTGCAATTGGGGAGAGTTTTTCTTCCCTGGGTTGTCCCTTGCCCTCTGGGACATGGCTTCCATGCGTTTTCCGGATGGAGAATCGTTGCGGACACAAAGGCCAGGCTATCACCCGCGCCGGCGAAGGCGTCGCCAGGCCACTTCGCCAGCCACCAAAAGCAGGATACCCACCGCTGCCCAAGTCGACGGTTCCGGGGACGTCAACACGAAGTCATCCCACGCGATCGCATTCGCCCTCGTCGTCGTGTTTGAGGCCGCTGTGGTTGTCATCGTGATGGTGAACACGAGCGATCCCGTATACCCAGTGGTGTTGAATCCTATTTCAAATAGTCCCCAATTGTTGGACGCGGCGGTATTGGTCGGAGGGGTAACCGTTCCGGTATTGACCGATGTGAAGGTTCCCGAAATGGCGGTGCCTTGGGTCACCGTCAGCTTGATCGTCGGGGCGTTGGCGGACGACGCACTCGCTGCGTAGCCAGAAAATGTATAGCGACCGGGAGTGATCCCGGAAATGGTTTCCGCCCACACGGTTGTCGTGGTGGCAGTGGCGTTGGATCCCCTGGTGACATACACCTTGGTTCCAGCGCCGGTAGTATGATTTGCGCTAGGGCCATAGGCAGGGCTTGCCGTATTGGCCAGCGTGGGGGAATTCGTCACGGTGTACTTCAATGCCGTGAGCGTTCCTGAATAGGTCACTCCTCCGGTCATCCCGACGTGGGTAAAGCCAGTATCACCCGAATCGAAATTCCCGTTGGTCAAAAGATTTTGCGCCACCGCTGGGAAAAGAATCCCCAGCAGTGCTCCAATCCAGGCCCATCGGACCATGATCTTGAGACTGCGCATCGGAGCTAAGCACACGGGTTCCAGCGGATCCGGTATATCCTATTTGGCATAACAGATTTTCCTATCTCGGTCAGGGTATTTACCTAGAGCCTGGAATCTCGCCGCCAATTCATAGGTTTGAGGGATCGCAGAAGCGTCGTGCCTGGACGAAGTGGGTTTAATGTGCTGAAGGTAGATTCAGGCCCAGGAGGTACCGCTCCTCGTCGAAGCACTCTTCGAGATTGATTCGCCGGATCAGCTCCACGGATCGAGCCCGCTGATTTGCCTCGCGATAGACAAAGGCCGCTGCCACTCGCCAGTGGGTGTTCCGAAACCCTTCGGGAATCGCCTCGATGGCGTCGATCGCTCGAATTGCATCCCCCTGGCGAGCGAGCAAGAGCGCTCGAGCAATCAACTGATCGGGAGAATTACCCACCGGAAGGCGAAGTCCCGTCAGGTCCTTTTCAAACAGCGCGCGGCCGTAAACCCAGGCGCCATACCAAGGCGAGGTCACGTCGCCGTCGGCGAGGTATTCGGCCCCTTCCACCATCCACACCAACCTTCGCTCGGAGGTACCCAACTGAAAGAGCAGCGTGGAGGCCTTCGCCCGCCATCCGGGCAGCTGGCAAAATTCCCGCAGGATTCCGGCGTTGAGCTCGACGAATCCGTTCGCGCGAGAAAAGTGGAGCAAGTTGAGAAGTCTCGCCGGATGTCCGCCTGCCACCCGAAGCGCCTCGGTCTGATTTCGAAACGCCTCGTCTTGATTTCCCTGTCGATGTTGACAAAGCATCGCAATGGCCTTCCGCATTTCCGGAAGCATCATCCGGTTCGTTTGCTCGCACTGAGTGAGCAACTCTTTCCATTGTCCACGATCCGCGAGTTGTTCCGCCTGGAGGAGAAAGAGGGGATAGTTGGTCAGGCTGGAGCGAAGCCAGTCGGGACGGAGCAGCGATTGGTGTTGCCGGTGGAGGAACGTGGCGATCGCCAGATTGGTGCTGGCCTGCTGATGAATCGGATCCGGAAGCGGAACGTTGCGAAGCACAAAGTCCGCCATGGGCCTCCACTCCGGCACCCACGGATTCCCCTTGATCTGCTCCAGGGATTGAGCGGCGACGACCGCCTCAGTCGACGGCTGGACCAACAGAAACAGTTGCGCCATGGCAAACGGCTCGGAGGCGAGCTGGAGCATGCGCTGACGTCCCACGCGGACCCATGCGACATTCGTGCTGACGCATCCCTGCAAGGCGGTTTCAAAGCGCACGACCGGCGACGGATTGGTCGCCAGATGATCCAGCACTGTCACCCGTTCGAACACGTTGGTGGTGGTCAGCGCCCGCGCCAGTTGGACCTCGGCACTGTCGCTTTCGGGAAGGAGACCCGGGATCAGCTCCTCCCGGCCCACGCGACGACACCAATCCGAGAAGGCCATCACGTCATCCCCGCGCGGCGGCTCCAGAAGAAACAGGTTGTGCCAAAAAATGAACGCGTTGGCGTTTCCAAGAGCGCCGAAGAAATGCGCCGCCCGGCGCTGCACATCCGCCCGAAGCGGGGTGAGTTGGAGGGCAGCCCGCATGAACACCGTGGCCCGGTCAATTTCGCCGATCTCAAGAAGGGTCATCGCCGTCTCGGAATGTCGGAGGCCAAGCTGCGTCCGGTACTCGCGCCGCGCACGGAGGGCCGTAGCCCCGACCACCACCAGCAGCAGAATCAGCAACCCACCCCCTACGAGCCATCGGATGGGACTCGGCGACCAGTCCGGGTCCTGCAGGGGATTGGGATTGATGAGGGGTTCGGGATACACAGCGCAGGCGCCCGGGACTCGATCCCGGGAACGGGGCGACTCGTACAACACACACGATTGCCCCGGGGCGGACAATCGGGTACGTCGCACGTCTAAACCGGCTTGAGCGGATTCAACGCCGACCGACCGCCGCCCTGAAGATACACCAAAGCCAGTGCGAGCGCATCTGCGGCGTCCGGATCCGGAATGTCAACCAACTGAAGCAGGCGCTGTACCATTCGCGCGACTGCATCCTTCTGCGCGGCGCCGTAGCCAACGATGGCCTGCTTCACCTTGCGCGGAGCGATCTCGAAGATCGGGATCGCCGCCATCGCCACCGTCGCCAGCGCGGCACCCCGCGCCTCACCCATGATCAGCGCGGTCTGGAGATTCTGGGCGAAGAACAACCCCTCCACCACGCACACAGCCGGAGAATGCGCCGCCACCACATCCCGCAGTTCGGTGGCAATCCGAGCCAGACACCGTGAGCGTTCCCATCGGGCCGGACAGCGGATGGTGCCCTGGGCCAGGAGGACTGGATCCGGTCGGCCGGCACGGATCACGCCGTAACCGGTGCCACGGAGGGACGGATCAATCCCCAAGATCACGGTTGCCGCAGGCACCGCGGTTCCACGCCCCGCAAGGGCGGTCTCAGTCGAAACCGATTCTCCCCCGGCAGGCTTCCCCTTCCCGGACAGTCGGCGCTGAATCTCGGCGAACTGCTGAGGGGTTATGGGCATGTCGTGAACGGCTCGGCCGTCGTGCGTTTAGTGCTTCTGCGGAAACACCTGGTAAAGGAGCAGGTAAATCACCACCCCGGTCACCGACACATAGAACCAAATCGGAAGGGTCCATCGCGCGATGCGCCGGTGCGCATCGAAGCGCTCACGGAAGGCGCGATTGAAGCTCATGAAGATCAGCGGCAACATCCCGATGGCTCCGAGCAGATGCGTCCCCAGCAGCGTGAGGTAAATCGGCCGGAACCAGGCTGGGTCCGCAAAGACGGTGTGGGCCCTCCCCTGCGTCCGTGCCATGAGCGTGTGGTAAGTCAGGTAGCAGACCAGGAACACCGCGGAGGTCACGAGGGCCGCGATCATGCAGTTCCGGTGGCGCACCTTGTTCCCGGTGTGGATGGCCTGCCACCCGGCGACCAGGAGGATGGCACTGAGCCCATTCAGCGTGGCATTGATGGCCGGAAGATCGGAGAGAGTCATGCGATTCAAAAACCGACGTCAGGGCATCGTCTCGCGCTGCAACTTTTTGAGAAGTCGGACTACTTGGTCGACCGCATCGGGATCCTCCCCGTGGACCACGGCGCGCAGTCGTGCCGCGCGGTCAAACAAGGCGAAGTCGGCGGAATGGATGAAGCGATCCTCAAGCCGGGCGGTGGCGGGATCCGCAGCCTCCAGCAGATTGAATTTCAAGTCCTCAACGGCGAACCGATAAATCTCGGCCTTGGTTCCCGTGAGAAACCACCACCGATTCGTATCGGCATGGTAAGGCAAACCATATCGAGACAGCACCTCCGGGGTGTCGTGCTTCGGATCCGCGGTGAGCGAGAGCAGGCGGGTTCCTGGAGGCATCCGAGACTGGATCCGCGACATCTGAGCCGTGAGCTTCGGGCATTGCGTCGGACAGGCGGTGAAAATCACGTTCACCGCCCCGGCCGCCCCCTTGATCGAGGACAGCGAGACGAACGTACCCGCTTGGTTGGTCAAAGAAAACGGCCGCAACGGTCCCACAATCGGCAGGGCGACACGATGCGACTCAATGAAGAACGCCGCGGATCCAATGATCAACAGCACGACCGCGAACACCGCCCAGACAACTCTTTGGAATCGATCATTCATGTCACGGCTACAGCCCTTTCTGTCCGGCCCGAAATGCAAACGGCCGCCGGGAAGATTCCGGCGGCCGTCACAGGATCCATGGGATCACTCAAAGCTTCCGCCGCCGCCGCCGGCCTTGGCCTTATCGGCGAACCACTTGTCGTACTCCGGTTGCTCCACGACTTTGAAATAGCCCCGCATGGTGGAATGCAGATTCCCGCAAAGCTGAGCGCAAGTGATGTCGTATTCCCCCACCTTGGTCGGCTTGAAATGAATGGGAATGCTCATGCCGGGAAGAGCGTCCTGAGTGACACGCATCTTGGTGAGCTTGAAGCAGTGGATCACGTCCATGCTGGAAATCTTGCAGATGACTTCCTTGTTCACCGGAACGAGAAACTTCTCGCGGAGACACGTGATGTCGTCCTTGGACGCGGGATCGTTGGCATCGAGGCCGAACGGATTGGTGGCGCTGGCAAACTGAATGTCCTGTTTGCCCCATTTGCCATCCGGACCGGCGTAATGGGCATTCCAGGCAAACTGCTGACCGATGACCTGGAGAACCAGCGCGTCCTTTTCCTCGGGGAACTTGTCGACGGCCTTGGCCCACAAGGGAACCGCGAATCCGAGGAGCAGCAGCCCTTCGATCGCCGCCACGCCGATCTCAGCGTAGGTGGAGAAGTGTCCGCGAGCTCCGTGGTAGTCGGCCTTCGGGTTGTTGGCCTTGGCGTGCTTGATCACCGCAAAGAGGAAGAAGGCGAGCCAACCCACAAAGAGTGCGGCCATCAG
>JANXMD010000796.1 GCA_025354845.1 Verrucomicrobiota bacterium
GGTGGCGATAGGTTCACCGCGAGCAGCGGGCAGCGACACTCCTTGAGCACCCGTTCGGTGATGGTCCCGCGAAGCACGTCCAGGAATCCATGATGGCCCGCGATGGGCATGAGGATCAGCCCTGCATCGAGGGCGGCGGCGGTTTCGAGAATCCGTTCCACGACCTCACCTTCCCAGAGTTTCAGTTCGGAACTCCATCCCGGTCCCGAGGGCAGGGTCAGTGGTGGGAAACGCCCCGTCGCGCTGACGTGCAGGCCAACCCAGTGGACCCCCTTGCAGCCCAGTGATGAAATCAGCGCCGCCGCCACATCGAGGGCGCGTTGCGTCGTGGGGCGGTTATCCACCGGAACCAGGATGTTGAGGAGGCGCGGTTGGCCGGTTGCCGGGTCCACAAAGCCTTGGATTCCGCGCGGGACGAACAAGGTCTGGTTGCGACTGGACCGGGCCACGCGTTCAGCATTGGAAGGATGAAGGGGCCGGATTAGACCGTGTCGTTGGTGGGTGGAAAGCACCACGAGATCCGGTTCCGCGCGCTCGAGGTGCGCGGCAATCTCTTCGGCCGGGTCATTCCCGTGACGACGAATCTTGACGGGGTGAATCCCGGTGCCGAGGACGTCCGAAACCTGGGCATTTTCGGGGACTCTTCCCCATCGGGCGAGCAGCCGACGGACGCTGGGAAACTCGGACCAGTGAATCTCCTCGCCGTCCGGGCCTACGTGCATCAGTTCCAAATTGCATTGGGCGGCGAGTGCGATCCGCACTGCGTGGACGAAGGCGGCCTCATCGCCGTCGGAGAAATCGGTCGGGTGGAAAACCGAACGGAGGGTGTGGGCGCTCATGGCATCAAACGTTGCAGACACAGGCTGGATGCGTCGCCGGGTTACCGCTCCCCCGGATTTGCCGGAATCTTAGCCCGGCTTGGCGGATCAGTCGGCGCCCGGCCAGTCGACGCCGACGTTGAGCGTCGCCCCGAAGCGGTTCTTGTAGAAGAGCTGCCGGTTTTTCGCACCGAACTCATGCACCATCTTGGTGATTTTGACGTCGAAGCAGCAGTACTCGGCGATTTCGAGCATCTTACCCTCCTTGAACCATTCGAGGGCCTGCATCCCTTCGCTGGTCTTGCCCAGTCCGAAAGTGGCCTCCGCAATGGAATCCAGCGCCAACCGGTGTCCGAGCTTGTCTTTCAACACCACCAGCATGTCGAGGGTAGGCAGTTGGGTGAGGTCCATGACGGTGTAGCCGTGCAGCACCTCGTAGTCGAAACGAAGGTGGTTGAAGCCCACCACCAGATCGGCGCGTTGCAGTTCGCGTAGCAGTTCGTCCACCTCCCGCTCGGGATAGATCCGGTACCCGCCGCGCACCGTAGAGTAGGTCACCCCCAAGCTCATCCGCATGTCGCGGATCTTGTCCCACCCTCCGACCTCCTCGGCCGACTTCTGCGTCTCTAGGTCGAAATAGACGATGTTCTTCACGTCGATGGAAGTGTGCGAAGCGGGCGCCCCGGTTGACGAGCCGGAAGGCGGAAATTCACCGAGGGGTTTCGTTGATCCACACCTTGAGATTGTGAGTGCCCCGTCCCGCTGCCACCAGGTCCGGTCGGCCGTCGCCATTGAGATCCGCCACTTGAAGATCTTCGCAGGCCATGGTGTCGTCGTCGATGAGGGAGGTTCGCCAGGTGCGTCCCGCGGCATCCATAGGCGTGAGGAGCTTGAGTCCCACTTTCACCGTTCGGGGTTTTCCCATGGCGCGCCAGCCCACAACGATTTGATCGCGCCCGAGCCCGAGGAAATCCGCGCAGGCCAAGGCGTGGCCGTCCACCAGGGATTCGTCCAGGACTCGACGGTTCCACAGGCCCGGCTCCCCGGCCGGCCGCGGGGTGAAGACCACCAGTTGGTTTCCGTGCATGGGCGAGACCGCGGCGACCATGCGGTGACCGCTTCCGAGTGATCCCAGCCGCACTTCACCACAGCCGCCGTTTTCATCCGAGCCGACGGGTTCCGCGGTGTAGGCGTTTTTCTCCGAGGACCAATTCAGAGCGAAGACCCCCTCTTTCGAGGCGATCAGCAGTTCCTGCGCGGGATCCGTGTCCCACTGTACCGGATCGACGTTGTGGGTTTTGTGAAAGGACTCGTTGAGCAGCTCAATCTTCCACTCGCCTCGCGGATCGGCAGGCGGGACGTACCGCTGGATCTTAACGCCTACCCCTTCGCCCTTGCCGGGATTGTTGCCGCGGCCGTGCAACGGAACGCTCACCAGGGTCATCCGGTTCTGCGAGTCGCGCACCCATCGGATGCGGTGGACCGTCGGCTGATGAGGGAGCGCCACTGGCGTCCAGGGCTGGGTGCGATCCGCGGGCGGGATGAGATAAAACAGCGCACCGGAGTTCTCGGTGTCCCCGGGGTTCCACCCGGCACCCACGGCGATCTCGGCCTTGCCGTCGCCGTCGATGTCGGCGGCCGCCACGCAGACGTGGTCGAGTTGGGTGAGCTTTCGCGCGATGACGAACTTCTCCCACTTGGGATTGCGGTACCAGGCGATCTCCTCTTTGTCGCACAGGATGATGTCGGGCCGCTTGTCCCCGTCGACGTCGGCGATGGCCAGTCCGTAGCCGATGGCCACGTTGGTATCGAGAGTGAGCACCTTGAAGCGCGGCTCCGGTGGTTCGGCGCCGAGAACCGCAGCGGTGGCGAGCACCAACGTGGAGAAGGAGAGCAACAAGGACTTCATGGGAGGGCTCCAGCTGATTCCAGACCCGGCCGGCTGGCAATCCGCGAATGGCGTTTGGCGCAGGCTGCGTTCCGATTGGACATGGTCGTCTACCGCAGCTCGGCGAGACGTTCGGTCCAAGCTTCCGGTCGGAACCCAACCCAGCCGCCCTCGGGACTTACCACGAACGGGCGCTTGACCAGATTGCCATGGGTCGCCAGCAGCTCAATGGCCTCGGTTTCCGACAGACCCGGCAGCTTCGCGCCCATTCCGAGGGCCCGGTAGTCCTGACCGGACGTGTTGAACAGCTTGCGGAGATCGCCGCCGATGGCCTTCAGGACGCGCTTCAACTCCGCACGGCTGGGCGGGTGTTCACGGATGGCGATCACCTCGTGCGGCACCGCATGTTCCTCGAGAAAGCGCAGCGCCTTCCGGCAGGTGTCGCATCCAGTGTAGGCGTACACGCGAAGCCCGGTGGATTTGGGAGTCATTCAGGGTTTTCCAGCAGTTCTCGCAGCCGAACCGCCAGGGCACCCGGCAGTCGATCCAACCAAGAGGCGTCCCATTCCCAATTCGATGAGATCATGTAGCTGGGTTCGGTCTTTGTCGCGAAAGCTGACGAGTTCCATGCCAACCAGCGCCGGCAGGCTGACGATTTGAAACTCATCGGCCGGCTCGGAATGGGTAACGTCCGGGGCAGGAAGCAAATCTTCGGGCCGGATCTTTTCCCCGGCGGGGACAATGTGCAGTGCGTCGCGCAGGCTGCCCTGCTCTCCCTCAACGAAGGCTTCCAAGCCGCCAGGAACATGCCGGTAACTGAATCCAACCGCCTCCAGTGCACCCTTCGCAGCCGGCAGATCGCAGCGACGCAGAAGGATGTCTACATCCCGGGTGTTTCGAACGGCGGCGTCGTCCACGCGTGAAACGTGGGCGGCAACCGCGTTTCCACCGGCGATTGCATAGGGGATCCCTGCCGCCTCGAGCGCTTTGGCGGCCTTGAGCAATCGTTCCCGCAATTTCTCCACGGCGCGAATCATTCGCGCCCAAGAAACCGAGGCAACCTGCGTTGTGCGCACAGTCACCTCTTCATCCAAGCACAAACGGAAGCGGTCGTCAGCAACGAGACCTTCGCGTCGGTGCGCACTTCGTCCACCTGCGGATGCCTTGGACTACGGGATGCCTTCTCAAATCGCGAAGTCGTTGTACTCGGGCTTCACCGTTTCCAGGGGCGGCAGGAGCATGCCGGCCGCGACAGTGGCGTTGGTGCCTTGTTCGATGAGGATGAACGATCCGGTCATGCGGTTGGTGTTATACCCGTCGTAGATCAGCGGTTTGGCCGTCTTGATCCGGATCTCACCAATGTCATTCAACGCCAGTTCCGCAGGCTCGGCCTGAACATCGTAGTTGTTGATGTTGATCTTACTTTCGATCGCGGTGATGACCGCCTGCACGGTCTGGGTGGTGTGCTTGAGGAAGTATTTCCGACCCTTCTGGAGGGGCTTGGAATTCATCCAACAGACCTTGGCGTGAAGATCGGTGCCCATGCCGGGCAGCGCGTCGAGGCCGACGATCATGTCGCCTCGGCTCACATCGAGGTCGTGTTCGAGCTGCAGGGTGACGCTCTGCGGGCAGAACGCCTCCTGCCGGGTTCCGTCGTAGGTCCAGATTACCTTCACGGTGCTCCGTTGCCCGCTGGGCAGGATCATCACTTTCTGTCCCACCTTCACGATGCCGCTGGCCAGCTGGCCGCTCAGTCCGCGGAAGTCATGAAGGGCCTTGTTGGTCGGATTGTTCGGGCGGTTGACCCATTGAACGGGCAGGCGGAATCCGTGTAGGTTGAGATCGCTCGCGATGTGCACCGTCTCCAGGTGACCGAGAAGCGTGGGGCCGACGTACCACGGCGTGTGCTGCGAGGGATCGACCACGTTGTCGCCGTTGAGAGCGCTCAGCGGGATGAACTTCACGTCGCGGATGTCGAGCAGCGGAAGGAACTTCTCGAACTCGGTGCGGATCTCGAGATAGCGCTGCTCGCTCCAGTCCACGAGATCCATCTTGTTGATGGCAATCACCAGATGCGGGATGCGCAGGAGCGACGCGATGTAGGTGTGGCGGCGGCTCTGCTCGATGACGCCCTGGCGAGCATCCACGAGGACGATCGACAGGTTGGCTGTCGAGGCGCCAGTGACCATGTTCCGGGTGTACTGCACGTGCCCCGGGGTGTCGGCGACGATGAACTTCCGCCGTGGGGTGGCGAAGTAGCGATAGGCGACATCAATCGTGATTCCCTGTTCGCGCTCGGCGCGTAATCCGTCGGTAAGATTGGCGAGGTTGATCTGACCGCCACCCGTGAGATCGGCCGAGCGCTCCAGCGCCTCAATCTGGTCCTCCATGAGCGACTTCGAATCGTAAAGAAGGCGCCCAATCAGGGTGGATTTGCCGTCATCGACAGAGCCGCAGGTGTTGAAGCGCAACAGCTCGACCGGCGCGTGTGATTGGGAAATCGGAGATCGGAGATCGGAGATCGAGGTGGGGTTCGGCATGGGGCAAATGGTTTTTTGGCGCGGCGGCTACTGGCGTTGGTACAATGAGCGTATGGGGCCGCTGAACAGCTTTCCCGAGCGCACGCAAGGATTGAGCAGGGCCGTTTGTTCGTCCGGATTGATGAACGGGTTGTCGAGAAGGACGTAGGTCATGGAACGGACTTCGCCGCAGGAACGTCGTGCATATCCGTACGATTGACCCTTCTCGGCTACGTGAAGGCGTTCCCAACCCTCTGCGATGTTGTTCATGGCGGGAACGGCAGAACGGCGACGCTGATCGCCTAGGCCGTAGTCCCGGCACAATGGCTCGCGTCGACACAGGGCATAGATTTCGGCGGCAAGCTCCCGTGCCACCTTCCAGGCGTCCAACGCCTCGAATGAATCAGGTGCTGACTGCAGTTGATTTCGATCTCCCATCTCCGATCTCCGATCTTCAAATCAAAAGTATCCGGCCTTTTTGCGGTCTTCCATCGCGGCTTCGCTGGCCTTGTCGTCGGCGCGAGTGCCGCGTTCGGTGACCCGCGCGGCGGAAACTTCGCCGATGATGTCCTCCACGGTGTTGGCCGGACTTTCGATCATGCCGGTGCTGATCATGTCGGCGATGGTGCGCACGCGGACCACCAGCGACTTCACCGGCTCTTTCGCCGTCGGACGCGCACCGGCGTACGGATCGGCTTTGGCGGGATCGGTGGGCATGGGCGGCACCGGCAGCCACTGGCCGCCGCGCCGGAAGCAGTCGCGCGTGTGGCTGAAGTAGATGTTCGGAACCTCAAGCTTCTCCGCCTTGATGTATTCCCACACGTCCATTTCGGTCCAATTGGAGAGGGGGAACACCCGCATGTTTTCGCCCGCGTTGAGCCGGCCGTTGTAAAGGTTCCAGATTTCAGGGCGCTGGTTCTTGGGATCCCACTGGCCGAAGGCGTCGCGGAAGCTGAAGAACCGTTCCTTGGCGCGGGCTTTCTCCTCGTCTCGACGGGCGCCGCCGATGGCGCAGTCGAAGCGAAATTCCTCGATGGCGCCGAGCAGCACCGGGATCTGCAGCTTATTGCGGCTGATTTCGCCCGGGGCCTGGACGGCGGAGCCATTGGCGAGGGCCTGATCCACGGTGCGGACGATGAGCTTGGCGCCGAGTTCCTTGGCGCGACGGTCGCGGAACTCGATCAGTTCAGGAAACTCGTGACCCGTCTCGACGTTGAGGAACGGCATCGGGATTTCGGACGGCCGGAACGCCTTCTCGGCAAGGCGCAGCAGGCAGATCGAATCCTTGCCGCCGGAGAAGAGCAGGGCTGGCCGCTCAAACTCGGCCGCCACCTCGCGCATGATGTGGATGGCCTCGGTCTCGAGATACTGCAGGTGGTCCAGATGGTAGGAGTTCATGGAACGGGGAAAGTGGACACGGATTTCACGAATGGGCACGGATGCTCAGAGGATGACGCGTTTCCAATCCAGAGAGTCGGCACCGAAGTTGATGAGCAGACCCAGGCGCACTTTTGAGGCGGCTAGATAATTCAAAACCTGACGGACATGCGATTCGATCAGGGACTCGACGGCCTTGGCCTCGACGATGATGACGTCACCGACTACAAAATCCGCATAGTAGGGATGGGCCAGGACGACTCCTTTGTAGATAATTTCATACTTCTTCTCACGGACGAATGGAATTCCCGCGCGGGCCAGCTCGATGCACAGGGCGTCTTTGTAGACTACTTCGCTGTGGCCCTTCCCCAATTCGCGATGAATCTCCATGCACAGCCCAATCAGGCGGTGTGACAGATCGCGATGGAGTAGTTCAGCCACTTTGGGTTTAAGGAATCCGTGAAAGTCCGTGAAATCCGTGTCACGCCTTCTGGACCGCTTTCCCGCCCCAGGCGGCGTGGAGGCCGCATTCGCGTTTTTCGTCGGCCTTGGCGGGATCGAAGTAGTCCCACTCGTTGGGCAGGTGGTGCTGTTGGAGATAGGCCTCCATGTCGGCGTCGGACCAATAAAACAGCGGGCTGACCTTCAGGGTGTTGAAATTCCCGTCACGACTCACGATGTCGAGACCGGCGCGGTTCGGGTTTTGCACTTGGCGGAGCGCGGTGATCCAAACGGCGGGCGCCAGTTCCCGCATGCCGCGTTGGAAGGGCTCCAGTTTCATGACGGTGCTGAAGGCCTTGATGCGTTCCTCGTTTTCCGGCGTGGGCTCGGGCATACCGCCGTGCACCGCGTCGTAGTGCGCCGCGGTCAGCCTTGGGATGTACGCCTTCCGGTTGAGCTTCAGCCGCGCGGTGAGGTCTTCGGCATGACGGTAGGTCGCGGGACGGTTGTAGCCGTGGTCGACCCAGAGTACCTGGAGGTCGGGTTGCACCTGGGTCGCCAGATGCAGGATCACCGCCTCATACGGACGGAAGTTAGTCGAGACCAGCGCACGGCCGCCGGACTGCTGGAGAGCCCAGCGGACGATTTCGAGGGCTGGTTGGTTGCGGAGCTGGACGTTGGCTTGGGCTATGGTTTCGGGGCTCATGGCGCTTCGGGAACTGGGTCGAACAATCCTGGACTGGTAAAAAGAGGGTTGGCGGCTTGCGCGGCGGCGGGTGTGGGCTTAATTCCGGAGCTTGTTGCCGGTGCCGGAACCCCGCGGGGCGGGGAGCCTTCCGGTCCGCTGAAACCGCATCTGCAGTTCCATTCCCGTATTCCGAACATGAGCGACATCACCCCGATCCGCGTTGGACAGAGCGTCCCCGAGTTCGAACTCGAAACCTACGACCCGGCTTCCGGCCAGTTCGGCAAGCTCTCGCTGGCTGCCGAGAAGGCCGCCGGCCGTTGGACCATCCTGGTCTTCTATCCCGCGGACTTCACCTTCGTGTGCCCGACCGAGCTCGCGGACCTCGCTGAGAAGCACGCGGCGCTGGTGGCGTTGGGCGCGACGGTGGCGGGCGTGTCCACCGACACCAAGTTCGCCCACTTGGCTTGGCGCAACTCGGAGCGATTGCTCGCCAGCGTGCAGTACCCGCTGGCGGCGGATCCGACGGGGGACCTGTCGCGAAAGCTGGGCGTTTACGACGAGAAGAGCGGTCTCGCCCTGCGGGGCACCTTCATGATCAATCCGACCGGCGTCCTCGTGTCGTCCGAGATCAATTTCTACAACGTCGGACGCGATGCCAACGAGCTGCTGCGTAAGATGGAGGCCAATGCCTACCTGATCGAGCACCCCGCCGAGGCCTGTCCCGCGCGTTGGAAGCCGGGCGCCAAGACCCTCGCGCCGAACGAGAAGATGGTCGGCAAGGTCTATGAAGCGTTGAACGGCTAAGTCGGACATCGCGGCGGGAACTCGATGGGTTGCGGTACGGGTTGCTGTTTTGAGAAGGCGAAGGGCGGGCCCGCGAGGGTCCCGCCCTTCGTGCTTTGCGGAGGGCTCAGGCTGCAGGCGCCGCGGGGGCTGGTGCCGGGGCTGCGGCGGGCGTCTCGTTCCAGAGGACGCGGGCGGCCCAATCACCGAACCGTTCGGCGCCGGCGCGTTCCTTCGAGAAGCGGGTAAGCAGCGAACGCAGCTCCGGCAGAATCTCCGGATCCTTCACCACGTCTTTGTAGAGGCGGTTCAGGCGTGTGCAGCCCTCATTGCCACCGAGATAGAGCTGGTAGCGACCCGGGCCTTTGCCGACAAAGCCGATCTCGGCCATGTACGGACGGGCGCATCCGTTGGGGCAGCCGGTCATGCGGATGATGAGCTCCTCGTCGGCCAGCCCGATGTCGGCGAGCAGGCCTTCGATCCCGGTCATCAACGTCGGGAGGTAACGCTCGCTCTCCGCCAAGCCGAGGCCGCACGTCGGCATGGAAGGGCAGGCCATCGAGGCTCGTCGAATGGCCGAGGCTTGGTTTTCCACCGGGATTCCGTGGGCCGCCAGGACGGCCGTGATCGCGACGCGGTCGGCGGGCTTGATGTTGGCCAGGATCAGGTTTTGCGAGGGCGTGAGGCGAAATTCGGGTCCGAACTTCTCGGCGATTTCCTTCAAGGCCGACTTGAGGCGGAGTGAACCCGCGTCCTTCACCCGGCCGGTTTCGACATAAAGTCCGAGGAAGTCCAGGCCATCGGCGGCCGTTTCCCAGCCGAAATGATCGCCCTGCTTTTCAAAGGTGAACGGCTTGGCGTCGCCCAAGGTGTAGCCCAGGCGGGTTTCGAGTTCGGCACGGAACCACGCGGCACCCTTCTCCTCCAGCACGTACTTGAGCCGGGCGTGCTTGCGGTTCGTGCGGTCACCGAAGTCGCGATGAATCATCAACACGGTGCGCGACACCTCGATGAGCTGTAATGGCGTGATGAATCCAATGACGTCCGCCACGCGCGGATAAGTCTCTTCGTTACCATGGCTCCGTCCCAATCCTCCGCCGACCGTCAGGTTGTAGCCCACCAGCTTGCCACTCTCTTCAATGGCGATGAACCCGAGGCAGTTGGTCAGCACGTCCACGTCGTTCAACGGCTGCACCGCGAAGGCCGTCTTGAACTTGCGCGGCAGATACTGCCGGCCGTAAAGGGGATCGACGAAGTCCTTGTTCTCCGGGGCGTCGAGGTTGAGCTGAATGCCTTCAACCCAGATGGAGTGATAGGCGCTGGTCTTCGGCATGAGGGCCAGCGACACTGCCTTGGCGTCCTCGAGGAGTTGGCTGTGGATGGCGTTCCGCGCGGGCGCAGGCGGGGACATCACGTTGCGGTTCACGTCACCGCACGCGGCGACGGTATCCTGCATGGACTCGTTGAGCTGCTTCATCAACGGTCCGAGACCCGACTTCACCACGCCGTGAAATTGAAAACTCTGGCGCGAGGTGATGCGCAGGGTCTGGTTGCCGAACTCGGTGGCGAGTCGGTCGTACACCAAATAGTGCGCCGACGATAGCACACCGCCCGGGATGCGGCCTCGGATCATCCAGATGTACTGCTTTCCGGCCTTGCGCTTGTCGCGGTCGTCCTGCTGGTAGATGCCGTGGAATTTTAGAAATTGCTCGTCATCCGCGGAGAAGCACGCCGCCGCGCCATCCGACAGGGTGGCGGCGATGTTCCCCGCCAGGGTGGGCACCGCGATCTTCAGTTCTTCGTTCCGGGACAGCTTCTTCGCCGGAACTTCCGCGCTCGCATCAGCAACAGCCATAAAGATAAGTGATTTACTAAAGATACAGATGATAACCGAAACTGAGGTCGGGTCAATTCGGTTTTTCCGACGCGCATCCCGGCCGCATTGGAGGGATTCAAGCGGTTGACTCGTCCGCTGGGAACCGGGAAATGCAGCGGGTTTTGCCATGGCTTGAACTCCGCCCCGAGAATGGGGAGAATTCACACCTTGCGCCGCTTTGATGGCCCCCTAACATAGCGGAGTCATTTGATCCGGTTTGAATTTGTCGACGCCCCCATGAGCCAGGCTGCCCCCAAGAAGGTTGTGTATTTTGACAACAACGCCACCACCCGCATTGCCCCCGAAGTGGTGCAGGCGATGCTTCCGTTCCTGACCGAACTGTGGGGCAATCCGTCGAGCGCCTATGCGTTTGGCGCACAAGTCCACGGTCATGTGGAGAAGGCGCGTGAACAGGTGGCGGCGCTGGTGGCTGCGGATCCGAAGGAGGTGGTGTTCACCAGTTGTGGCACGGAGTCCAACAACACCGCTCTGCACAGCGCCCTAGTCATGAACCCGGGTAAGAAGCACGTCATCACCACGGCGGTCGAGCATTCGGCCAACATGAACTTTGGCGACTACCTTCAGCGCCGGGGCTTCGACGTGACCTATCTTCCGGTGGAGAGCGATGGCTCGCTCGACATTCATCGGTTGGAGAAATCGATCCGGCCCGACACGGCGATCGTGTCGTGCATGTACGCCAACAACGAGACCGGCGTGTTGTTCCCCATCGCCGAGATCGCCGCGATCTGTCGCAGCAAGGGGGTCCTCTGTCACACCGACGCGGTTCAGGTGCCGGGCAAGCTGAAGATCGATGTGAGGGAGTTGGGAGTCGATTTCCTGTCGCTGAGCGCCCACAAGCTGCATGCGCCGAAGGGCATTGGCATGCTCTACGTGAAGCGTCGGACCAAGTTTCAACCGTACCTCATTGGCGGCCATCAGGAGCGCGGTCGTCGTGGCGGCACGGAGAACGTGGCCAACATCGTCGCGTTTGGGCGTGCCGCCGAGCTGGCTATGGCCACCCTGCACGAGGAGAACACGCGGGTCCGTGCGTTGCGCGACCGCCTGGAGGACACCATCCTGGCCAAGATTCCCAACACGGTACGCAACGGAAACCGCAACCACCGCCTCCCGAACACCGCGAACATCGCCTTCGATTTCGTGGAAGCCGAGGCGATCCTGCTGCTCCTGGACGGTCTGGGAATCTGTGCCAGTTCCGGTTCCGCCTGCACCACTGGGTCGCTGGACCCCTCGCATGTGCTGACCGCGATGGGCCTGCCGCCGATGCGGGCGCGTGGCTCGGTGCGCTTCAGCCTGGGAATCTACAACACCGACCAGGAAGTGGACTACGTGCTGCAGCACCTGCCGGGCGTCATCCAGAGGCTGCGCGATATTTCGCCGCTGAATCCGGAGCATCCCGACAATGACCGCTACGATATTGATGCGGCTCGGGAGAAGCACGAGGAAGACCTTGCGGCGGCCCGCCAGTCCGAGTCCCTGTCGGCCTAGTTTCGGCGGGGAGCGAATCCCCGCGGTGAGGTCGAACGGAGCGCGTTTTGCCGCCTTTCATCTTTCGGGTGCTTGTGTGGGGTAGGTCGACGGTGCTATGTGGTGGGGAGAAACGTTTTTCTCCACCCCGATTCCCATGGAATTCATCCTCTCCCCACGGCGCCGGGCCGGATTCACCCTGATCGAACTTCTGGTGGTGATCGCCATTATTGCGATCCTGGCCGGAATGCTCCTGCCCGCTCTGGCGCGCGCCAAATCCAAGGCCCAGTCGATCAAGTGCATCAGCAACGAGAAGCAGATGAGCATCGCGTTCCGGCTGTACTGTGACGACAACCGGGACTCCTTCCCCGCGCATTCCGGGTGGGGTGACTTCGGGGGCAAGTACTGGACCAATGCGAACGCGGCGGGGAATGCGGCGTCCTACGGCGGGAAAACCCAGGAGACGAACCGCCCGTTGAACCGCTACATTGGGGCGTCCGAACTGTTTCGTTGCCCCTCGGATGCCGGGGATTCCCTTAATCCCCAGGTAAAGACCTGCTTCACCGGCTGGGGCAACAGTTACCTCGTCGAATGGGCGGGCGAGGCGTTCCGCGTGAAGCATGTGACCGGAGATTCATTGGCCGCCAAGGGTTCCCCCGAGGCAACTCCGATGAAGGAGGCCGACATGGCGGTGAGCCCGTCCAACAAGATTATTCTCGGCGACTGGCCCTGGCACGCGAACCGGGACGTCAACGCCAAGCAGACCGTCTGGCACAACTACAAGGGCAAGCGCTACGAAAACATGCTCTTCGGCGATGGCCATTCGGAGAATTACAAGTTCCCAAAGCAGATGGACCAGTGGATCGGGCTGGCGCCGGATCCTGCGTTTCAGTGGTGGTGAACGCGTCGGCGCGGCGATGGCCGCGGCGCGGGATCACTCCCACTCGATCGTCCCGGGCGGCTTGCTGGTGAGGTCGAGGACGACCCGATTCAGTCCGCGCACCTCGTTGGTGATTCGCAGCGAGATCCGCTCCAGCAGGTCGTAGGGCACGCGCACCCAGTCGGCGGTCATGCCGTCCTGGGATTCCACCGCCCGGATGGCGATGGTGAAATCGTAGGTTCGCTCGTCACCCTGCACGCCCACGCTGCGCACCGGCAGCAGCACGGCAAAGGTCTGCCACGTCTTGTAGTACAGGTCGGCCGCCTTCATTTCTTCCACCACGATGGCATCGGCGCGGCGAAGGATGCGCAGCTTGTCGACGGTGATCTCCCCAAGGCAGCGTACCGCCAGGCCGGGACCCGGGAAGGGCTGCCGATAGACAATCTCCTTCGGCAGGCCGAGTTCGAGACCGAGCTGCCGAACCTCGTCTTTGAACAGGTTCTTGAGCGGCTCGACCAGCTTGAACTTCATGTTCTTCGGCAGGCCACCCACGTTGTGGTGCGACTTGATCATTGCCGCCGGATTGCCCGCTATGGGTACGGACTCGATGACGTCGGGATAGAGCGTTCCCTGGGCGAGGAATTTGGCCTTACCGACTTTCCGGG
>JANXMD010000800.1 GCA_025354845.1 Verrucomicrobiota bacterium
CGCACCGGCTCGGTCTGCTCCGCCACATACACCACGCCACACCCGCCTTCGCCCACGCGCTCCAAAAGTTTGTAACGCCCAAGCGTCTGCCCCACCGCTTCGTCCGGAATCTCGGTGAGATCCACTTTGAGCGTGGATCCAGCCGGCTCCACCACCGTCGCCAGCGGATTCAACGTCGCCTCATGCGACGCCAGCAGCGATTCCACGCGGGAGCGTAGAGCGGCATCGCCCAGACACGCACCGTCGAGGAACGCGGCGCGTTCCTGGAACGGCCGCTCCAGCGCGGCGGCAAAAAGGGTTTCTTCGCGGTTGGGATTCATGACGTCGACTTCGACTTCGGACGCCTGGCTCGATCTTCCATGGCCTTGATCTCGTTTTCGATGGCATCCGCCCTTTCGGGCCGACCGGTCCGCCGGAACAGCTCCGCCAACACATGTGCAGGTTCAACAATCCAGCTTCGATCCATGGCCTTGAACTCCAGAAAACGCGGTCGGAGCTCCTCAAAGGATGCAATCAATTCCGGCTCCGCTGCGGCATCGTGTTTTTGGGCGACAAGGATCATTCCCAGCAATCCACGGCGCACCAGCACCCATCGGCGCAAGGAAGGATTCCTCTCCGAAACTCCCGCGGGTTCCCGACAGAGCGCCTCGGCCTCAGCCAGTCGGCCCAACCGGAGATAGGCTCTCGCCAGCGCGTGAGTGTAGTACGACGTCTCCGGGTGCCCTTTCTCGAAAGCGCGCCGAGCCGAAGCGACCAATCGCTCCCGGATTCCCAGAGCCTCTTCATCCAAACCAGCATCCTCCAGGATGAATGCCACCCAGTCCCCAACCGCGATCACGTCAAGGTCTCCATCGCCCAAGACATGACGCAAATCCTCCAATGCCTTCAGGGCAAGTTTTGCAGCCTCCTTTTTCTCCCCGAGGGCAGAACGTCCCAGGGCGGTCGCGATTTCAAACACCGCCTTGCGATCTCTGAACGAACTAATGGACGGGTTTCGGAGGACCGCCTGGAGCGCTCGTTGCGCGAATTGAAGCCCCTTTTCAGGCTCCCCCAAATCCAGGTAGTTGAAGGACACGCTTACAAGAGCTCCCATCGTATTGGGATCCTCCGAGCCGAAATAGTGCTCCGCCAGGGTCAACGCTTTCAGGGAAACCTCCAGCGCATCGGAAATTCGCCCGACCTCGGACAGACAGCTCGTCAGCGTGAACATCACCCCAATCGTTCGAGGATGCTCGGGTCCGTCCACACGGCGCTCCACCGCCAGAAGATTCTCCTCAAGCGTGGCTGCCTCATCAATCCGCCCCACTGCAATGTAGGATTCACCCACGCGGTTTAGCACCTTGAGGGTATCCTGGTGTTCCCCTCCAAGAATTCGCCGACGGCTTGCATAGACACTCTCCCGCAGCTCCAGTGCCTCCCGAATTCGTCCCACGGATTGATAGCAGTCAGAGAGGTTGAGCATCGAGGTGAGCGTATCGATGTGCTCGGGTCCCAATGCGCGTTTTCGGATCGCAAGCGCCTCCTCGCCGATTCGAACGCCCTCGCTCCGTCGATCCGAGTCCTCATTGTAGGCGACGGTGAGATCATCCATGGTCAACAAGGTTACGGGATGGTCCAATTTCAACACCCGGCGCGCCATCAACAGAGTTTCCTGAAGAATAGCAACGCCTTCTGATGCCGAACCCGTCTGGAACAGACTGAAACCAAGCCGCTCACGGGCAAGCAAGGTATCGGGATGCTCGAGGCCAAGGATCTTCGTTCGCTTTTCCACGACCCTCTTCATCAGTGCCAGTGCTTCCGAACGCCTTCCTGCAAAGCGGTTGGCAAGTGCAAGGTCATAGTAAACGTCGAGCGTTGCCAGATCGTCAGGGCCCCGCGCAGAAACAAAATGGGTACGCGCGCGTTCCAGGAGCTCACTGGCCTCCTTGTAGAGCCCGAGTCCATAGTAGGTTTTTCCAAGGACGGCCTGAAGGTGTGCCTTTCGCTCCGGTTGGTTGACCAGGTCCGTCTCCAGCTTTTTTGCAGCCACACCGAGGGTCTCTGCCACCGTGATCAATCGACCGTCCCGGGATGGATCGGGACTCTGGAAGACCTCGATCATGAACTTCGAGATCGACTCCGATTCCGCGAGCCTTTGTTGCGCCAGATGCTCGGCTCGCTCCGCATTGCGCGCCTCCCGATCCGCCCGCACTGCCTGCCACGCACTGAGCACCACCCCGAGGAACAGGGCCAGGAACACGATCAGACCGGAGGCATAAATCAGACGGTTCCTCCGAAACGCCTTTTGCAGCTTGTAGACCGCGGTGGGCGGACGGGCCGCCACCGGCTCGCTGGTCAGATGACGCGTGATGTCCGACGCCAGGCCGGTGGCCGTCTCGTACCGACGTGTCCGGTCCTTCTCCAGACACTTCATCACGATCCAATCCAGATCTCCCTTGAGCTGGCTCACCAGCTTCGCCGTCTCCGTTGACCGACGCTTTGCCGTCGTCGTCAGATCCTCCCCCACCAACGTCGCCAGCTTGGTGCTCGGCCTCGCGGGATCGCGCTCCCGAATCGTCTTGCGCATCGCGTCGAGGCC
>JANXMD010000843.1 GCA_025354845.1 Verrucomicrobiota bacterium
CCCGCGTCATCTGGACCAGCAGCCCTGGCTCAGCCGCGTGCTGGCCTCCAATCCGGATCTGCTCCAGGACTTCTTCTGGCCCGACGGCATGATTCGAGTGAGTGGCCGCGAGTACAACGGCCTCATCGAATCGCCCTGCTACAAGGGCGGTAAGTTTACCTGCCTCTCCTGTCATTCGCTCCATTCCAGCGATCCTGACGATCAACTGGCCCGCGATCGGACGGACAACCGGGCGTGCATCCAGTGTCATCCGAAGTTCCGCGAACCCGCCGCCCTCGCCAGTCATACCCATCACGTGCCGACTTCCTCTGGGAGCGAGTGCTACAATTGCCACATGCCGCACACCACGTACGGAGTGCTCTCGGCGATCCGCAGCCACGAAATCAGCAGTCCGCGTTTGGCGGACGCACTTTCCACCGGCCGTCCAGATGCCTGCACGCTGTGTCATCTGGATCAGACGCTGCAGTGGACCGCAACCCACCTGAAGGACTGGTATCGACAGCCCGTCCCGGCGCTGCCCGAGGGTGGCGATCGGGTCGCAGAGTCGGTGCGGCTGGCGCTTATCGGGGATTCTGGACAGCGCGCGTTGATCACTTGGCATCTTGGCTGGGAACCGGCCTTGCGAGCCTCCGGCGTTGCCAAAGGCGCGGGATGGACCGAGCCCATTCTCGGGATGTTGCTCGACGATCCTTACGCGGCCATTCGTTGTCTTGCGGATCGTTCCCTCCGCCAGTCCGGTTCTTCCACCCCGCCCGGTTATGACTACACGCTCGCGCTCGAAGACCGGCTCCCGGCGCGAGATTCGGTTTGGTTGCGGTGGGCGAAGGGGGTCGAAGCCGGACCTGAAGACGCCGCCCGGGCGCAGCGCGTCCTCGAGGCGTCACCCAACGGCATGGCTGCCGCGCTTGCCCCGTGGGTGGCCCGACGAAATGAACGGCCGATGCGTCTCCGCGAGTGACGGGGACCTTCGATTCGCCCTACCGATCGCGCCCTGGGGTCGCACCAAGATGGTAGCGCGAGGCTTCCGCCGAGCGAGGTGCGTAGACGGCGGGTGGGACGCCACAGTGCGAAGTCGAACCCGTCCGTCCACCCGGCTCATCGGGAGATTCGCCCTACCGATCGCGCCCTGCGGTCGCACCAAGATGGTAGCGCGAGGCTCCCGCCGAGCGAGGTGCGTAGACGGCGGATGGGACGCCGAGGGGCGAAACGGAATCCGTCCGTCCACCCGGCTCATCGGGAGATTCGCCCTACCATTCGCGCCCTGCGGTCGCACCAAGATGGTAGCGCGAGGCTCCTGCCGAGCGAGGTGCGTAGACGGCGGGTGGGACGCCGAGGGGCGAAGCAATGCCCGTCCGCCCACCCGGCTCATCGGGAGATTCGCCCTACCGATTGCGCCCTGCGGTCGCACCAAGATGGTAGCGCGAGGCTCCCGCCGAGCGAGGTGCGTAGAAGGCGGATGGGACGCCACAGTGCGAGGTGGAACCCGTCCGTCCACCCGGCTCATCAGGAGATTCGCCCTACCATTCGCGCCCCGCGGTCGCACCAAGATGGTAGCGCGAGGCTCGCGCCGAGCGAGGTGCGTAGACGGCGGATGGGACGCCACAGTGCGAAGTGGAACCCGTCCGCCTACCCGGCTCATCAGGAGATTCGCCCTACCGATATCTTCGACTCCGACCGATCGGCGGTTCCTTTCCATTTTCGGCTTCCGACTTGCCCGGTCCGCGGCATCGTCGTCGTATGACTCCACGCACAATCCATCCCTTCGTGGTGTGGTTTTGTGCTGCGCTCATGGTGGTGCTGTGGACGGGCTGTTCCCGGTCCTCCCCGGTGCCCGCTGCGTCGGGCGGGGTTTCCAACGAACCCCCGGGTGTGGTGCTCTCCCCACCCCCACCGCCCTCGGTGGATGCAGCCCTGCTGCCCACCGCCGGTGCCACCAACGGCTACGTGGGCTCGGCTTCGTGCCAGGAATGTCATGCCGACCCCTACGAGAGCTGGCATCGCAGTTTTCATCGCACGATGACGCAGCTCGCCGATCTGCGGACGGTCCAAGCCAAGTTCAACCACGTGGTGCTCACCAACAACGGCACCCGCTTCAGTCTTTCCACCCGCAGCAATGAATTGTGGGTGCGAATGGAAAAGGCCGCGTTGCGCAACTCCGACACCGTCCAGCCCGAGGCGGCGGAGGCACCCATTTCGTTGGTGACCGGGTCACATCACATGCAGGTCTTCTGGCTCCCGAACGGGATGGGTAACTGCCAGATTGGGTTTCCCTTCACCTGGTTGATTCCGGAGCAGCGATGGGTGCCGCGAAACTCCACCTTCCTTCGCCCTCCGGATGCGGATCACAAATCGGAAACGTGGAACATCGTCTGCAGCCGCTGCCACACGACCGGACCTGAGCCGCATTTGAACCGCCAGGAGCGCACCTTTGCCACGCATGTCGCAGAATTTGGAATCTCCTGCGAGGCCTGCCATGGCCCGGCGGCGAAGCACGTGAAGTTGGAGATCGATCGACGTCAGCAAAGTCTGCCGCGCAAGGAGTCGGGGCTCGATCACGCCATCGTGCATCCGGAGAAGTTGGATTCCGTTCGCTCCTCGCAGGTCTGCGCGTTCTGCCACTCGATGAAGTGGTACGACCGCAACGAGGGCTGGGCGGAAAACGGCTTCCGCTTCCGGCCGGGCGACGATCTCGAAGCGACGACGCCGGTCATTCGCCCGCGTCATCTGGACCAGCAGCCCTGGCTCAGCCGCGTGCTGGCCTCCAATCCGGATCTGCTCCAGGACTTCTTCTGGCCCGACGGCATGATTCGAGTGAGTGGCCGCGAGTACAACGGCCTCATCGAATCGCCCTGCTA
>JANXMD010000687.1 GCA_025354845.1 Verrucomicrobiota bacterium
GTCTCTGCAGATGGGAACCAACCTCGAAGCCTACGGCGTCACGCTACGGCTTTGGTACTGCCCCAGTCGGCCGGAATACCTGGCGTACGATGTTTCGGGGTTCGCTCAAGCCCGGCCCGGGCGTGCACTGAGAAACGTGTCGGATCTCACCGAGAAATGGGTCGCAGAGACGAAGTTCTTCTTTCTGATGTCTCACTTTTGGTTCGTCCCCCGTCCGCTGGAAGGTTCGATGGAGGTCTATCCAGACCCCAAACATGGAAATTGCAGAACCCAGGAGGGATGGCCCACGCGGCTTGAGGATCCCTCGGCGGCAACCCAACCCATCCTCACCGACGAGTTAATCGCCACCTGGAACACCTCTAAGACCGCGCTCTCCTTCAACCGCGGGCACCTGTTTCCTCGAACGCCCCTGATCCTTGGGAACGGCTATTTCTCACCCGAGCTCGGCTCGATGCGGAACATCAACCTGCTCTTCGTCGACGGGCGCGTCGAAACCCGTTCACGCAATAAAATCCAGTGGCAGATCCAAAGTGCCCAGGGCAATGGCGATTTTGTGGTCGCCTACTGATTCGCCGGATTCCAGTGCGTCCCAAACTTCCACCGCTCATTGAGAACCCGGACGAGGGCTTCGGGAGGGTGTTGTTGAAGCAGGCGGAGCAATCGGTCGGCGGCGGTCGGAACACCGAGTTTGGAGAAGCTCAGTAGACGGCGAACCCGGTTCCACGCGCCCCGCAAGGGTTGATCCGGCATGGTGGTGGACTCAGAGCGGCACCACTCCAACACCTTGGTTGCCTCCAACGGATCCACTCCCTGCAGCCATTCCGAGAGCACCTCCGCCCGCGCTGAGGTGTCGAATCCGGGCTCGCCCAGCACTTGGGCCAACGCCTCGACGAGGCCCGTCGGCAGGCTCACAGAAGTCACGCCCACGGCTGACTGGGTCGTGATTCCGTCGCCTCTCCGCAAGTGCAGGGTGAGCGAATGAACGGCAGCTTCCCCCTGCTCCGACCGGGCGAGACGCCAGGATCCGTTGGGCTCCTCGATCAGACCCAGGGTCAGCGCCGCGCCCTCGACGGGGGCGGATTCCGCCAGCACCGCTTCAATCTCGCCACGCAGCCTCGCGATGGAGGCACCTAGTTCGCTCATACGCCGACTCTGAACTCCAAGGCTCTGGGTAGCGAGTTCCGCTCACGGCTTCCGGTTCGCCTTGTCAAAGGCATCCGCTAGCGCATTCCAACTTCCGGCTGACGGATTGAACGACGGACGAGGCTTGCCGCCCGATCGATCTCCCGCACCGGCGGGACGCGGCCCCGCAGGCGCATTGCGATTCTCGCGGGCCGCACCGATCTCGGGCTTGGCCTTCATGGACAGGGCAATCCGTTTCCGCGGCAGATCCACCTCGGTCACCGTGACGAATACCTTCTGCGCCACCTTCACGACCTCCGAGGGATCCTTCACAAACCGGTCCGCCAGCTGGCTGACGTGCACCAGGCCGTCTTGATGGACGCCAATATCCACAAAGGCGCCGAACGCCGTGACGTTGGTGACGATTCCCGGGAGTTTCATTCCGGGTTTCAAATCCTCCATCTTCTCGACGCCTTCCTGGAAGGAGAACAACTCGAACCGTTGACGCGGATCCCGGCCGGGCTTGGCCAGCTCGTCCAGGATGTCCTTCAGAGTCGGCAAGCCCACCTCGGGGCTGACATAGCGTTCTGGCTGAATCTTGGAACGGAGGCCCGAATCGCGGAGCAGATCCCCGACCTCGCACTTCAGGTCGCGAGCCATCGCGTCCACCAGGGCATACCGTTCCGGGTGCACCGCACTGGAATCGAGCGGGTTCTCGCTGTCGCGCAAGCGGAGGAATCCGGCGCATTGCTCGAAGGCCTTGGGTCCAAGACGGGGAACCTTCAGCAGATCCCGACGCGATCGGAACGGCCCGTTTTCATTGCGATGGGCCACGATATTGGCGGCCAGGCCGGGACCGAGGCCGGACACGTAGCTCAGCAATTGCTTGCTGGCGGTGTTCAGCTCCACGCCGACGCGATTCACACACGACACCACCACATCGTCGAGGCCGCGCTTGAGAGCGAACTCGTCCACATCGTGCTGGTACTGCCCCACCCCGATCGACTTGGGATCCAACTTCACCAATTCGGCGAGCGGATCCATGAGACGCCGCCCGATGCTGACCGAGCCGCGCACGGTGAGGTCCTGATCCGGAAATTCCTCTCGGGCCACCTCGCTCGCCGAATAAATCGAGGCACCGCTCTCGTTCACCAGCACCACCGGTATCGAGCCCGGCAACTTCAGCGCCCGCACAAACTGCTCGGTCTCACGGCTCGCCGTGCCATTGCCGATGGCGATCGCTTCGACGGAAAATTTCGCCACCAAGGCCTTCAGCGCTTCAGCGGATTCACGGATCTGCGAGGTGCCGGCAGCGGCCACAAACAACACTTCGTGATGCAGCAAGCGTCCCTGGCGGTCCAGGACCACGGTCTTGCAACCGGTGCGGAAGCCGGGATCCAGGGCCAGCACGTTCTTTTGTCCCAACGGCGCCGCTAGCAGCAACTCGCGGAGGTTTTCAGCGAAGACGCGAATGGCCTCGGCATCGGCCTTCTTCTTGGTCTCCATCCGCAATTCGGCCTCGATGGAGAAACCGAGGAGACGCTTGTAGCCATCCGTGAGGGCCAGTCGAACCTGCTCACCGGCTGGGGTGGTGCGTTCCTTGAGAAAGAGTCCTTCAAGCAAGTTCAGCGCGTCCTCTTCTGCCGGAGTCATCCGTAGAAACAGGAAACCCTCCTCCTCACCGCGACGCATGGCCAGGAGGCGGTGACTGGGAACCGAGGCCACGGGTTCGGACCAATCGAAGTAGTCCTTGTACTTGGCGCCCTCGGCCTGCTTTTCGGTAATCGCCCGCGAGCGAAGCACGCCTGAAGATCGGTAAAGGTCTCGAAGGCGGGAACGCGCCTGGGCATCGTCGCTGAAGCGCTCGGCGAGGATGTCGCGCGCGCCAGCCAACGCCGCGGCGACGTCCGCCACCTGTTTGGCCGGATCGACGAATGCGGCCGCTGCAAGTTGTGGATTTAACGTGGCCTGACCGTCGAAGATCTGGTCGGCCAGCGGTTCCAGACCGGCCTCCTTGGCGATCATGGCCCGGGTGCGGCGCTTTGGCCGGTAGGGAGCGAAGAGATCCTCCAGCGCCGAAAGCGTATCCGCCGCGCCGATCGACACCTGGAGCGCCTCGGTGAGCAAGTTGCGCTCGGACAGCGACTTCACGATCGCCTCGCGGCGCTGCTCCACCTCCACCATCTGCGACATGCGATCGCGCACCGCGGTGACGGCCACTTCATCGAGGCCTCCGGTGACCTCCTTGCGATACCGGGCGATAAACGGAACGGTGGCTCCTTCGGCGAGCAAGCGGGCGGTGGCGGCAATCAGAGCGACCGGAGCCTTTAACTCGGTGGCGATTCGCGAAATGAAACGTTCGTTCATGCGGGGCCGCGCTCTTTAGCCGGTTGGCATCCCGAGGCAAGTGTTTCCGGGAAAAAACTCCGTTCTCCCTGCCGAAAACGACTCCCCGGGGCGGTGGCAAACT
>JANXMD010000240.1 GCA_025354845.1 Verrucomicrobiota bacterium
TGGCCTCGACCCCGATGAACCAGTTGGCGGCAAAACGGTAGGAGACACCGGTGGCCGCCTGGAGGGAGATTTCCCGGGGATATTGTTCAGCGGGCAATTTTCCCCAGGCCCATTCAGCACTCAGGTTGAGATCGCAGATGATTGTGTCGTCGCGGAAGTTTTTCTGCAGATCGATCTCGGGCGCCAGGTAGAATTCGTGCTGCAGCAGGCCATCCACCTCATCGTGCCAGAGGTAGCCGCTCTCAAGACGGAGTGCTAGGCCGATGGGATCCTTGAACGGGCTCAGCACACGATATTTTCCCGAAACAGCCAGTCCACCCAGGCGATAACCGCGGGTATCGTCCAAAGCGTCACGGTTGCCATCGACACCGCGATTGTTGAAGTAGTGATGCTCCATCGAGACACTGGCCTGGAAACGATCGGTAAAGCCATGTTCCAACTCGGTCTCGAAATCGAGGCCGTAGTACCGGCCTTCCGCCTTGCCAGTGCGCAAGGTCATGAACTGATATACTTCGCTGCGACCTTGGGGCAGTGTTTCCGCACCACGCGTAAAACCGAAGAGCTGTTCATCCGCTTCAGCGGTGAAAAGGACGACCAAGGCAGCCGCCAGCCCTTGCCCAAATGATTTGTTCATCACCCGGCCAGTCAGCCATACCCGTCAAACCCGCGCTGCCGGGAGGTTGCCATTCTTTGTCGGAGGATTGCAGGGCCCTCGGAAGAAATATCAGCACCGGATCCCGAAAGACGGATCGATCCGGGCGAATCCTTCTTCAGAACAGCCGGTCACACAGGAAGAACGCCGCGGCGTAGGCTGCAAGAATGGCCAATCCGCCGACAAACCCCGCAATGAGGCCTCAGTGTGAGTTTGTGTGGGTAGCTGGGAAAGGATCTGGGTGGTTGAAGCTCTGATGGGATGCGGCGAGGTAGATTATGGTGGTGAGGTACTCGACGGTACGAAAGCCACGGGCATTACGTTTGACGGTTTTGCTTGGTTTGCCTTCACCTGTCTCCCGGAGAGTGGTGAAACGGATCCCGAAATGCCGCCGACGCCACTTCCCGTAGAGTTCATTGCCTACATCGATCGTGAGGGCCGCGCTCAGGGGACGAACGCGCCGACGACCGGCGCGGTGTTCGATTTCATCGCCATGGGCTATGAGCCGCTTCGGGGTGTTCGTCTCGCCGCGGACGGAACAGAACCTGTGATCGCGATGCAGGCCGAGGTCCATTTGACGATCGAGGGGACTGTTACTGATGCGCAGGATCACACTCCCGTTCCCACCTTCCGGATTACGGTTGGAGCCCCGATGCCGAACCTGCTTCAGCCGATGGCGACGCCGGAGTCCGCCATGTTCTTGGAAAATGATTCTACCTGGCAGCAGTATGCCGGCGGTCACTTCCGACATGCCTTCTCGAAGGAGGAACTACGCTTTGCCCACGATGGTCGAGTGATGATTCGTGCCGAGGAAGAAGGGTACGAGCCGTGGCTCTCGCAGGTCCTTCGGACGGATGCGGGCGCGGGCGAAGTCCACCTCCAGATTGAATTACAAAAGGCGGTCCTCCACACCTTGACCGTCAGGACGGCTGATGGAAGTCCGGCTGCCGGAACCGAGCTCGGAGTGGTTCGCGGGTCGGAATCGCTCTGGTTGCTGGGGACTCAGTTTTCCAAGCAGCGCGGCGTGAATCCGGCCAACCTCTTTCGAGCCGATGCGTCAGGAACGGCGACCATTCGGATTGGCGGTGCGCGCTGGCTCATCGGTGAGGGGAGGGGAATGTTTCCTGTCACTTCGGCATGATCTGGTCGAGCTGGGGGTACTCTTTGAGAACGGATTTCCGCCAGCGAGCACCGCCAATCCGAAACTCGCCTTGCAGCTGTCCACCTGCAGGCAGAAAGTTGGGACTTTCAGGTTCTGCGTCAGGCCCACTGCGGCCTGTACAAACAGGCCCACGTGCGCACTGGGCCGCGTGGTCGGGTCGAGCGTGTCGCCCGGAGTCTGTAGCGCCGGGTGGTGTTGTCGAATCAGGAAAGAGGATGCCACGAAGCGATGACATCGCCAGGTGCCGGACAGATGGAACGGTGTCCGTTGAACCTCTCCAAATCACTCTGTTTCGACGGCCCGGTAGTAGCGGGTTGGCTGGGCCGACGGGGCGCTGGCGGTCTTGGGGGGGCCATCATCGACCCATTGGGTCCGGCTGCCTGCGGCCACAATGGGCTGCGCGACCGTGCTCCAGTGGATGAGGTCGTCGCTGTACTGGATGGCGTAGCTGTGGTTCCTCTGGGTGATAAGAGGCAGCATCACGCGTCCATCCTGCGACCCCATTGTAAGGTCTAACTTCAGCGGAAGCGTTCCCGGGTCGACCTGGGCGACCTGACCCAGTCGCGCCGCATAATTGAGCGGGGTGGGCCGAGATCCATCGGGGATGAGGAACTGCGCTTCTACCTGAATCGAGGCGTTGGGCGGAATGAGGGTGTCGATTTCCAGGTAGGAGACCCCATTTTCAATTCCCGCCGCGTTGTAGACCTGCCAGCCAGTGGGGAGCCCCGGGAAATAGATGCGGGCGCCCCG
>JANXMD010000744.1 GCA_025354845.1 Verrucomicrobiota bacterium
CGGCGATCTCCTCGCGGTCGGGAAGGACGAGGTAGACGATTCCGCCGATCACGCTCCACAACAGGTTGACCGTGTAGCCCAGGAGGGACAGGGACAACGCCGCACCGGGCTTGACGCCGAGGGCCGGGATCGCCAACAGCCAGACGAACAGGTGTTCCCGCACCCCGAGTCCGGCGGGAGTGACCGGCAGAGCGGCGACACACACCACGGCCGGAATGACGTACCAAAGCGTCACCTGCCCCGGGAGTGTGGCTCCCAGCACAGCCAAATCGGGAAGCACGATTCCAAGTCCATGGGCCAGGGACCCAAAGGCAGTGACGACGCAGACATTCACCGCCAGCGACCAGAGCGCCATTCGAGTCATGAACCCGGGATGCCGTCCAAACTGTCGGCAGGCAACCAACGCCCGGCTGAAGGAATCGCCCTTGGGCAGCCGACGCACCATGCGCGGAACCCAGCCGTCGTGCTGCAGGAGATCGGAATAGAATCCGACGAGGATGAGCGTTCCCGACGCCAGCAACATGCCGGTAAGGAGCAGCGCCACCGCGGCGTGACGTTCATAGCGAACCACGAGCGCGAGATTGGGGAGCATCAGGAGTTCGGCGAACACCAGCAGCGCGACCATGCCCAGAAGGCGATCGGCAAACACCGTGAGCGCCGCCTCAGGTTTTTTCTCGGGAACCGATCGCGCCGCATACCAAGCCTTAACCACGTCACCCCCGGCCGTCCCGAGAAGGAAGGCATTGAAGAATTGCGCCACCAGGGAGATTCGCAGGACCGCAGCCACCGAAAGATCGAGGCCCTGCGCGCGTAGCACCTGCCGCCACCGCAACCCCCCCACCAGAATGACTAGGCCACAGGCTCCGAACGACGCGGCGAGCTCCACCGGCCGAACCCGGTTGGAGAGGTCCCATAGGGCACGCGGCCCCTCAATCCAGGCCCGCTGTCGCTGCTGCCAGCGGGAGAGGGATTGCCAGTCGCCTGCCGGCATCGAGAGTTGCACCTCGTTGCAGAATATGACGTGAAAGATCGCGGCCAGGAGGAGACCGCAGACCCCGAACCGCACCCATCCGATGACGCGTGACCGGCTCACAAGGACAGCCCCGTGGGTCGCCTGGGGGCTCAATCCTCCCCCCACACCGACTTGATGTACGCAAAGCCACGCGAGACATCCTCGGGAGGCACGCCGGGCGACATTTCCAGGACCTTGATGTGATTCGAGTTCACGAACGGCTTCAAGGCGTCGTACTTCACCTCACCGCAACCCGGAGGACAATGGTCGTGCATGCCCTCCTTCGTGATTTGCACGTCGTGCACGTGGAGACCGCCCAGTCGCGCCGCCAGGTTCTCCAAGTGCATCCGGTGGTCGAGGAACCCGAGCTCCTGCTTAATCTGCGCGTGGCCGCAGTCATGCCAGTAGCGGACGTTGTCGGGCAGCGCTGCCAGGAAGTACGGGAGGTCGTGATCGAAGGGGATCTCCGACACATCCTCGCGGTTCTCAATGCCCAGCAACAGGCCACGCTCCGCAGCCACCCCGGCGAGCGCACCGATCATGTCGAGGGACATCCGCATGGCCTCCTCCTTCTTCTTCTCGCGCTTGATCTCCACCTCTTCGACCAGCTTGCGGTACTTCGGGGACTCCTTGTCGCCTGCGAGCACCATCTCCTCGAGGCGATCTTGGTAGTCCTTGATGTCCACCTGGCCGGAATGGAGGACAATCAACTTGGCCTTCATACGCTCCGCCATCTCGACGGTCTTGAGCGAATGTTTCCACGCGTACTCGCGTTCACGCCGTTCGGTGGCGGTGAACTTGAAGATGTTTGGAGCCGGGTAGTCGATGCCGATCGGCAGCGGACAGAAATTGTGGAGGGTCGAAATCTTGATTTCGCCCGCCTCGACCGCCTCGATGATCCCTGGCACCAAGCTGATGCGGATACCGTGGCTCAGTTCGGCATATTCGAATCCGAGATCACGGATTTCACGAAGCATGGCACGCCCGTCGGTGTGGCGGCCCGAATTCCAGCAGGTAGAAAGGGAATACATGAACGGTAAAAAGAAAACGCCGGATGCGTCCGCCTAGGACAGCATCCGGCTGAATCCGGTTCAATCCCGCAGCGCAGGATTTTCGGTCAGGGCACAGTGGCCGATCAGGTGTCGGCGTACCGGGCGGATAGCATGGCAGAGAAACGGGCCACCTTCAGCTTGCGGCGGCGCCGCTCGCTGGGCTTCTCATAGTGCCGCTTCATGCGGATGTCCTTGATGATGCTCTCACGATCCACCTTTTTCTTAAGGCGGCGCAAGGCACGATCAATCGGCTCACCCTTCTTCAGTTTGACTTCGCTCAAATCACGTTCACGTCCTTTCCTCGGCGCGGTTCCACGGGTGTGGACTCCGCGTCCACAGGTCAGGAACGACCTATGGAAAACGAAACGATCCTGTCGCCAGGACCGTGGCGGGGGGATGGGAATAACCGATTCCAGGCCGGTAGCAAGCCCTGGTTTTGGAAACCCAAGCAGGCGGGTCCGTCGGGAACGATCCTGGAAACGGGGGTGAACGACGGCGGCAAGTCGAAGCTCCACCCCACAGCGCTGCTACCGACCCGGCTTCAATTCGGCTTCAAACAGCGCCAACATCCGTTGCCACATGTCCGGGGTGTACACGTGCCCAAGGCCGGGATAGAGGATGGATTCGAAACCCGCAGGACGTCCGGTCAACCGCCAGACCGGACGCACTGCCTCCTCGATGCGCCGGATTCCAGAAACCGGCGACCCGGCGTCCTGATCCCCGGTCAGACAAAGCAATGAACGCGGAGCCGACAAGGCGATCACCGCTTCGCTGTCAAAGTGCCGCAGCATACCGGGCACAAAGTAATAGATGCCGTGATGCTTCAGGCCACCGGCCGCGATCAGATCCTGGTAACGGGTCAGGCAGGCCACCGCGGCGCCGGACTTGAGACGTTCATCGAGAGCCATCAGCCACCAGGAACGCGTGGCCCCCATGCTGATACCAGTGACGCCCACTCGTCCGGAATCGATCTCGGGACGCGACACGAGGTAATCGAGTGCCATCCGATCATCCCGCAGCAGTGCCCCCCACATCGTTCTCCCGGCCCACAGATGATACTTTGACAACGAAAGCTCGCCCGCCGAATCAAGGGTCCCGTCGGGACCTTTGCCGTTGCGCTCACCAAATCCCGGGGCATCCACGGCGAGGACCGCATACCCCCGCGACGTCAGTGCTTCCGCCGGAATTTCCGGAGTGTGCTTGGCTTCGAAGAGCTCCGATTTCCCCCCCCGATATTCCCCTCCATGCCAGTGACAATACAGGATCGCCGGAACTCGGCCCTTGGCGCCCGTCGGAAGCAGCAGCACGCCCGGGACAGAATCCCCGAGGCCATTTTCGAAAGTGAACCGCTCCAACACGTAGCCCGGTCGGCTCTCGCGGGAAATCACGCGCACCGCAGGCACCGCGGGGCGTGGCGGGAACTCACCCAACAAGCGCTCAAGCGCCGCCCGAGTCTCAACCCGTTGCCGACCCCACAACGCCGCGGTTGCCGGAACGTGAAACTCCGGAATCGGCGGCAGGGAACGGAACCAGTGTTCTTCGGAGTCAGCAGCAGCGTCAGCCATGCGAGTTGAGGCGATGAGCATCATCACGCCGGCCATCAGGGAGCGAGGAAGAAGTGCCATGCGGGACTCTGGTCGTTCGGAGCCCTAATTGCCACTTGAACCCGGAGTTCCCGCCACCGCCCCCTCCCCTCCCGCGATTCGCCCCAATTCCCCACTGCCCGGTTGACCGATCGCCTTCGCCTGCATATTACGCGTGCGTATTATGTCCGCGTTCGACTTGTCCGTCCGCTTCTTCCTGCAGCTTACCGTGGTTCTGGGGGCGTGCCGGATCGTGGGACTGATTGCCCGTCGATTCGGGCAACCGCAAGTGGTCGCCGAGATGATCACCGGGGTGTTGCTCGGACCGTCGGTGTTCGGACTGCTCTCCACGAAGGCGGTTGCCGCCGGATGGCTCCCGATCCACGCACAGGCATGGTTGTTCCCCAAGGAGTCGAAGGTGATCTTTTTCGCAGTCAGCCAGATCGGGCTGGCCCTGTACATGTTCCTGGTCGGGGTTGAGTTTCGAACCGACCTGTTTCAATCCCGGGCCCGCAGCGCGGCGTCGGTCTCGGTGGCGGGAATGATCACTCCGTTTGTGCTCGGCGCCGGGCTGGGAGTGTGGCTCGTCCGGTTGGGCGGATTCTTCACCCCAAAGGTTCATCCCTGGGAGGCACTCCTCTTCCTCGGCGCGTCGATGTGCATCACCGCCTTCCCGATGCTCGCGAGGATCATCGTCGAACGAGGCCTGTCGGGAACTGGCTTGGGCACGCTTGCCCTGGCCGCCGGCGCGATCGACGACGCCGCAGCTTGGTGCGTCCTGGCCATCGTCCTGGCCAGCTTCAAGGAGGACTGGCACATCGCTGCCTGGGCGATCGGAGGCGGAGTCGTGTATGCGGTGACCGTGCTGACCCTTGGAAAAAAATTATTCGCCCGTATGGAACCGCTGACCCAGAAGGCTGGGGGCCTAACCCAACCGATGCTCGCGGTCACGCTCATGACCGTCATGCTCGGGTCCTGGTTTACCGATGCGATCGGCATCTACGCCGTGTTCGGTGCGTTCATCCTCGGAGTGGCGATGCCTCGCGGCGAATTCTCCGCCAGCCTGACCCGGCAATTGGAGCCCCTTCTGGTGGTCTTCCTGCTGCCAACCTTTTTCACCTACTCTGGACTGAACACTCGCCTCGACCTGGTGGACACGCCCCAATTGTGGTTCATCGCCCTCGTCGCCTTGGCCGCCGCCTGCCTCGGCAAGGGCGGCGCCTGCTGGGCCGCCGCACGGTTGAACGGGGAGGACAACCGGACCGCCCTCGCGGTCGGCACCCTGATGAACGCCCGCGGGCTCATGGAGCTGATCATCCTTAACATCGGGCTCGAGCGCGGACTGATCACTCCCCAACTCTTTTCGATCCTCGTGATCATGGCCGTCGTCACCACTCTCCTCGCGTCGCCAGTGTTCGAGTGGGTCTATGGCGCCGCGGCACGAGCCCGCGGCGACCTGGCCTCCCTGCCCTCCCGCTCCTGAGCGCGCCACCGCTCGCCGCGCCGAATTCCTTGCCGATCTCCCGCCTTCCAAGCCGAGTAGTTGACAAGTTCAAACACCTGTTTAAAACTCTCGCTTGAACGGATGCCCACCCGACGTCAAGCCAAGCCACCCCGGATCGAGATTCCGATCGAGACTGGCGGTCACGACGCCACGCGTCGCGCCCTGCTGGACGCGGCGGCCGACGTGTTTGCAGAGGTGGGGTTTCGCCAGGCCACCATTCGGGACATCTGCCGACGCGCCCGGGCGAATGTGGCGGCGGTGAACTACCATTTCGGCGACAAGGAAACCCTGTACGGGGAGGTCCTGGCCGAGCAGAGCCGGCTGGCCATGGCGTTGCATCCCCCCCCTCCCGAGGATCCGGAGGTCCCCGCGGAGCGACGTCTGGAGGAATTTGTCCGCAGTTTCCTGCAACGGGTGCTCTCGGCCGAGTTGAGCGCGCGACATGGCCGTATGATGGCTCGCGAGATGGTCGATCCCACCCGCGCCCTCGACCGGTTGGTGACGGAATCGATCCGCCCCAATTCGCAACAACTGGCCACCATCCTGCGCGATCTGGTCGGCAGAACAGTTCCCGAATCCTCCCTGCGGCTGACCGGCATGAGCATCGTCGGCCAGATCCTGTTTTACTGCCATTGCCAGCCAGTGTTGACACGCCTGTTCCCGGACACCGCATTTGACGCCACACAGCTGGAGTTGCTGACCCAGCATATCACCCGCTTCAGCCTCGCGGCGCTGCGCGGCCTCACTGTCCCGGTCGCACAGTCCAACCGCCGGCCCGCCAACGCGCGGCGCCGTGCGCAAAAGTAGTCGGACCCACTCGTCCTTCACCGATTCTCCATGTTCCACCTCGCGTTGAAAATGCTGATGGGCGATCGAGCCAAGTACATCATGCTGGTTGGTGGACTCACCTTTGCCGCGCTGCTGATGACGCAGCAAAACGCCGTTTTCCAGGGGCTCCTTTCCTGGACCACCAGTCATCTTCGGAATATGCGGGCTTCCATCTGGGTGGTGGAGGCACACGTGGATTACGCCAACGAAACCAAGCCCCTCCGCGACACCGACGTGAACCGGGTGCGCAGCGTCAAGGGGGTGGATTTCGCGGTGCCCATGTACCAGGGCATCCTCAAGGCCAAGGACTCCGACGGCGCCGACAAGCAGATCATGCTCATCGGGCTCCACGGTGCGACGCTCTTCGGGCGACCGCCGCAAATGTTGGCGGGAAGCCTTCAACAACTTCGCCTGCCCAACACAGTGGTGATCGACGAACTCGGAGTGCAGCGATTGACCGCCAAGAGCAAGCGCACCATTCGGATCGGCGACACATTTGAAATCAATGACCGCGAGGCGCGGATCGTGGGCATCTGCCGCACCGAGCGACACTTCTTCGGCTATCCGTACGTGTTCAGCAGTTACGATCAGGCGCTCCAATACGCGCCACGGCAGCGAAAGATGCTTTCGGTCATCCTGGCCGAACCCAAGCCTGGGGCCGCCATCAGCGATGTCGCACTGGCCATCCAGCGCGAAACCGGCCTGAAGGCCTACACCAGCGAGGAATTCGCCAAGGTCACGGTAGAGTACATCTGGAAAAACACCGGGATCCCGATGTCCTTTATGACCACCATCATCCTCGGCTTCATCGTGGGCGTCGCCGTGTCCGGACAAACCTTCTTCTCCTTTGTCTTGGAAAACCTCCGGCACCTCGGCGCACTTAAGGCGATGGGGGCAAGTACCTGGACGCTCTCCCGCATGCTTCTGCTGCAGGCCTTCACCGTCGGAACCATCGGCTACGGCATGGGAGTGGGGCTCGCTGCGCTCTTCGGCTTCGCGGTGCTGCCGGTGGGACAACCGCCCTTCCTCCTGGAGGCTGGCTCCATGATCAAGACCGCGGTCGCCATCGTGATCATGTGCTGTTTTTCGGCCCTCCTGGGCATCCGAAAGGTCGCCCGGCTTGAGCCAGCGATTGTGTTCCGTGGCTGAACCTCGAACCCTCTTCCTCCCTTTCCGCACCCCGTCATGAGTTCCTCCTCGTCCATCCCGACGGACTCCACGACTTCGAAGACTGCGGTCCGGGTGCGGGACGTGACCAAGACCTTTGGCACCGGCGACGGCCGGACGGTGGCGCTCAAGGGCGTGGACTTTGAGACCCGTGAAGGTGAACTGCATCTGGTGGTTGGTCCCAGCGGCTGCGGCAAGACGACGTTGCTCAGCGTGGTCGCCGGCACCCTGGACTGGGACGCCGGCGAAATCGACGTGCTCGGAACCCGCCTCAACGGAATGAAAAAGGGCGCGGTGACGGCATTCCGGGGGCGTCACATCGGGTTCATCTTTCAACAGTTCAATCTGATTCCGACGCTCACCTGCGTGGAAAATGTAAGTGTCCCCCTGCTGCTGAACGGCGTTCACCGACGCCAGGCCGAGAGCACCGCCGCGGAACTCCTGCAGCGTGTCGGGCTTGGCGATAAGGGGCGGAAGCACCCGACCGAACTCTCCGGCGGCCAGCAGCAGCGCGTGGCCATCGCCCGCGCCCTGAGTCATGAACCCCGATTGATCATCTGCGACGAACCCACCAGCGCGCTCGATCGCGATACCGGCCATCACATCATGGATCTGCTCAGCACGGCGGCCCGGGCCCCGGGACGCTGCGTGATCATCGTCACCCACGACCCCCGCACCTACGGCTACGCTGATCGAATCACCGAAATGGAAGACGGCCGAGTCCGCCAAGTGCTCGATGGCGACGCCCTGCGCCACTACGTCGCCCAACACGCCTAATTCCCGATCTCCCATCTTTCATCTCCGAACTCCGAACTCCGAACTCCGAACTTCGAACTCCGAACTTCGATCTTCGATCTCCGAACTCCCATCTCCGAACGCTCCCATGCTCTTTCGAAAAGTCTCTTTCTACCTCGCCATTGCCGGCGTGGTGGCCGCGCTGAGCCTCGTGCACCGGATGAAGCAACACCCACCCAGCCCGGGGCCCGAATCACCGCCCGCGCGCTCGCCCTACGCCGACACGGTGGCGGCCACGGGCTTGGTCGAGGCGGCTCGCGAGAACGTGAAGATCGCCTCGCCACGCAGCGGTTTGGTGACCCGCGTGGCGGTGAAAGTGGGCGACCGGGCAAAGTCTGGAGACCTGCTGTTTCAGCTCAACGACCGCGAAGTACGCGCCCGAGTCAGCGCGATGGAAGCCCAGTTGGCCTCCATGGAGGCGAACGTGACGGTCGAGGAAGTGTCCGTCGCCGACTGGACCGATCAGGTGGAACGCTTCAGCAAGCTGGAGCGGGACAAGGTGGCCACCGAGGACGAGCTGAAACGCCGACAGTTCACGCTCCAAGGCGCCCGCGCCCGCGTTGGCGCCAGCCGGGCGGCGATTGCCGCCTCGCGTCGGCAGCTGGAGCAGGCGCGAACCGATCTGGAAATCTTGTCCGTGCGCGCCCCGCGCGATGGCCAGCTGCTCCAGGTGAATCTTCGGGAAGGCGAATTTGCTCCGGCGGCGGCGATGTCCGGCGATCCGCTGATGTTGCTCGGCGACGTGGATCACCTTCAGATCCGCGCCGAGGTGGACGAGCAGAACGCGGTGTTGGTAGATGCCAAACAGCCGGCGCAGGCGTCGTTGAAAGGGCACGCGGATCTGCAGATGCCGCTGCGCTTCGTGCGCATCGAGCCGTATGTGGTTCCCAAGCGCAGCCTCACCGGCGACAGCCTCGAGCGGGTGGACACTCGCGTCCTTCAGATCGTGTTTGAATTGGACCGGCCTCCCTTTCCCGTTTACGTCGGGCAGCAGGTAGACGTGTTCATCGCCCGCATCGCTTCTGCAGCGGGCTCGCCGTGAGCCCGGAAGAGGACCGGTATTCAAGACGTGACCAACTCCGATTTGACCCCAACCCCGCCGCCACCCAACTTCGCCCTCACATGAGTCGATTTTCCCCCGCCCAGGCCCGGATCACTTCCCTGGCCCTGGCCTGGCTCGCCGCTGCTCCTGTTGGCGCGCCGTTGCGCGCCGGAACTCCACCCTCGGCGGCCGCACCTACCACCCAACGCCACGGCGCTCCGGCCTGGCCTACGGCCCCTCTCAGCCTTCAGAACGTCCTGGAACTCGGTCTGCAACAGAGCCCTGCCCTCCTCAAGGGGAAGCAGGACATCGAGGAAAGCCTCGGGGTGGTCGTACAGCTGAAGTCCGCCGCCCGTCCGCAGGTCACCGCCAGCGGGACGGTGAACTCGCTGGACAGCGGCCGGATTGAAGCCGCGCCCTTCGGCGGTCCCGGTGGCATCAAGTTCCAGAGCGACAAAAACTGGAACACCGCGATTCAAGTGTCGCAGCCTCTCTATGCGGGCGGACGCATCGCCGCCTCCCTCCGCAGCGCCAGGTGGACGCGCGAAGCCGCCCTCGCCAGCTATCAGGCACTGGTGGAGGAAACGCTGCTGAATCTCCGCATCGCCTATGAGGACGTGCTGCTCGCCGCCGAGCAGATCAAGACCCAGGAGGCCTCCGTGCACCTGCTCGAACAGGAGCTCGCCGACGTGCACCGGCGCTTCGAGGCCGGAACTGTTCCCCGCTTCAACGTGCTGCGTGCCGAGGTGGAACTCGGCAGCGCCAAGCCGCGCCTCTTCCGCGCCCGCAATGCGCATCGCATCGCCAAGAACAATCTCGCCACCCAACTGGGCTGGAACACCCCCAACGATGGCGTCGAAGACATCCCGCTCCAGCTCACCGGCAAGCTGGAGGCGCAGTCGGCCGACCCGAGCCTGTCCCAGGCCATCGGACGCGCCCTGGCACATCGCCCCGAGCTAACCGCGCTGCGGGCGCAGGAGTCGATCCGTGGCGAAGAGCTCACCCAGGCCAAGGCAGGGCGCCTCCCAGTGGTGTCGGCCTTCGGCGGATGGGGATGGCAGAGCCGCACCTTCACCGATGATTTCTCGGCACACGTGGACGGTTGGAATGTGGGCGCCCGGGTGGATTGGTCGATCTGGGATTCGGGTCTAACCCAAGGCAAGATCGACGCCTCGAAGGCCCGCCGGCAAAAGGCCCACCTGGAGATCGACGACACCGCCCGCAAGATCGAGCTGGAGGTGCGCACTGCCCACTCCAATTTCCATGAAGCCCGCGAGGTGCTGGAATCGCAGGCCCGGGTGATCGAACAAGCCGAAGAAGCGCTTCGCCTTGCCAATGCGCGGGCCGAGGCTGGAAGTGGTACCCAATTGGATGTCCTCAGCGCTCAGACCGCTCTCACCGAAACGCGGAGCACCTATTCGCAGGCATTGCGGGATCATGCCGTCGCCTGGGCCCGCCTCGAGAGGGCGATGGGTGAAGCCACGATGCTTCGCACGGACGCGGGCGCGGCGGCGAAGCCTTGATGAGTTCCGCCCGCTCCGTCCAACGACCACCAGCGTAGGAGCATCATTTACCTTCCCCCGTAGCCCGGAGGAACGCAGCCTTTTGACCCGACATGAGTTCCTCGAAGAAGTCGCCGCTGCTGATCATTTTTTTGACGGTCTTCATCGACCTGGTGGGTTTCGGCATCGTCCTGCCCCTGCTCCCCACCTATGCCCACAGCTTCCACGCCAGCGGCATCGTGGTCGGCGCCATCATGGCCGCGTACTCGGCCATGCAGTTCCTGTTTGCCCCGGCCTGGGGTGCCTGGAGCGATCGGGTGGGACGCCGCCCCGTACTGCTAATCAGCACCGCCGGCGCCGCCCTCAGCTACTCGGTGTTTGCTATCGGCTCCACCCTCAGCGGCACCACCGCGTTGTGGGTTATCTTTCTGTCCCGCGTGTGCGCGGGAATCTGCGGCGCGAATCTCACCGTCGCTCAAGCCTACATCGCCGACATCACGCCCCCTGAGGACAGCGCGAAGCGAATGGGTCTGATCGGCATGGCGTTCGGACTCGGCTTCATCATTGGTCCGCTGGTCGCATTGGCTGGCCAAGCGCTCCTCGGCCCCAGCGGCCCGGGCTGGCTTGCCGCCACCATCTGTGCCTCGAACCTTGTCTTCGCGTTCACCAATCTCCCCGAGAGCTGGAAACCAGGGGCCAAGCCCGCCGTCAATCGCAACCGCAAAGAGGGTGTGATGCACGTCATGCGCACCCCGGTGTTGGGATTTCTGGTGGTCGTCTTCTTTCTGGCGACCTTTGGTTTCACTTGCTTCGAGAGCAACCTGGCCATCCTGGTCACCCACAACTTCAACCTCGATGACCTCTCGGCCCGAAAGGTCGGCGCCGTCCTCTTCTCCTTCGCTGGCATCGTGGGGGCATTCGTTCAGGGCGGTCCGATCGGGAAACTGGTCAAGAAGGTCGGCGAGCCACGGTTGGTGGCGATCAGCCTGCTGATCTTCGCCGTGGGCCTCCTGCCCATGCCTTGGCTGTCCAGCCACGAGCCCCTGGCGTGGAGCAGCCTCTTTTCCGCCGCCGGTGGCTCCTGGCGCCTGTTGTTCCTGCTGGTGGCCCTGATCGCGATTGGATCGGGCCTCACGCGTCCGCCTCTGTTCGCCCTGTTGCAACGGCTGGCCCCGGCCAATGAGCGGGGACTGACCTTCGGCGTCGCCCAGTCCGGCGCCAGCCTGGCCCGCATCGTGGGCCCATTGTTTGCCGGCTGGATGTACGATCGCCATCCGAGCTGGCCGTACGTCGTCTGTTCCGGACTCGCCCTGATCACGGGCGTGCTGGCGTGGAACAAACTCGTCCGAGGCGACGTGCTGCATCGCACTCCGGCCACCGCTGCCGCGGCCTGAATTGAGGGCCTAAGCCCCTACGTGGGGCGGCGAAAAGAGCGGCAGAGGACTGCCGCACTCCGGGACCGTTCGGAGTCCACTGCTTGGGGTGCTTTCCATCGGTCAGGGGATCCGCCTCCTTCCGTCGGCGGCTACGTGGG
>JANXMD010000754.1 GCA_025354845.1 Verrucomicrobiota bacterium
GCGGGTGATTGAAGATGCGGCCGAAGAAGGCGTTCACGAACTTGCGCGTGATACGGTAGCCCAGCCGGCTGGCAGAAACGAGACGGTCATTGAACTGGTAGTCGGTGATCCGCTCGAGCATGCCGTTGCGAATCATCCAGCGGGGATCCCGTTCCTCGGCGCCGAGTCGGCACCAGATTTCCGGAACCAGGAGCGAGATGTCATGATCCACGCGCATCTGCGGTCCAAGGCATCCGGCGCTGGTGAGGAAGGTGTCGTAGCCCGACACGATGTAGCCGACCAGGGCGGCGTTGAGATCGTAGATCGGCGGCAGGGCGTTGAAGGGCGACTTGGTGAGCGCGCCTTCGCTTCCGGCACCGGTGGTGCTGGGCGACTTGCCCGTCATGGAGGAGATGAATTCCATGAACAGCTCGGGCAGTTCCATGTAGTGGATCGGGCCGTAGCACGCCAGCGAGCGGATCTTGCCCTCGGCAGGATTGTTGCGGCGGCCGGCGAGCACGGCGGTCACCGGTTGGTGCAGCGGCTTGTCCGTGGACAGCCGGCGGGCCAAGCGCGTCGCCACCTCGGCGAGGTGCTTGCCGCGGGGATCCTGCAGATCGGGACGCAACTGCAGGTAACGCGGATTCTTGGAGGGCTTGCCGTCCACGATGCGGGGGTGCGCCGAAGACACGAAAAACGCCACTTCGGGCCGGTCCTGGACACTCTGGATGAGGTCCTGCATCGGCTTGGTGAACTGGTGGAACCCGATGGCGTCATCGATGAGCTCCCCGGCGATCGCGCGGGGGAGCGGCTCGTAGTTGGAGAAGAAGTTCCCGCCGCGCGCGAAGTCCTGCTCGGTGGTGTTGTCGTAGCCGCGGTGGATGGCGTCGTCGGGACGTTGGAACAGGCGGGTTTCGGTGTTGTGGACGAACTTCAGGGATGCTTGGGACGCCGACGCATCGAGTCCGGAGAGGGCGGTTCGCGGGACGATGACGCTGGCTGTGATGTCGTCCTCGGCCTGAATCTTGCCTGCGGGGTGGAAGTCCTTGCGCAGACCAAAGGTCCGCCATTGGCCTTCCGTGTCGTAGCCGACCCGCAGGAACTGCGTGGCCAGTTTCTTCCGGCCGATGCGGAGTTCGTTTGAGGATTCGCCGTTGATGATGTCGACGCTGAACTGGTCGCGCCAGGAGTCGCCCCACGTGGGCTTCCAGAATCGCTTCAAGACGAACACCAATTCCTTGATGTGCTGCGAAACCCCGGCCAGGAAGCGGTTGTACTCGTCGTTGTACTCATCGCCAGGTGTCAGGAGTTTGATGACGCTGCCCAGCGAGCGTTGCGGCGAGAGGATGGGGCGTGAGTCGTTGCCATTGCGGGCGGAATCGCGGAAGCGGCCCGAGTAATCGCGCTTGAGCAGTTCCTCAACGAGATCGAAGTCCTTCTGGAAATCCGCGACGAACACCGGGCCGTGGATGATGGCGTCGGTGATCGGCTTGGAGATCTCGCTCTTGCCGCCGCCGCTGACCGTGCAGGGCTTGTGACAAAGCGTTCCCTCGGGGCGCGTACCGATCAGGCGCCACGCGCGATTGCCCACGGGTTTCTCCAGGTGGATTCGGAATCCACTCGGAAGCAGGTAGCTGT
This sequence comes from Verrucomicrobiota bacterium, assembly GCA_025354845.1. GTDB lineage: Bacteria > Verrucomicrobiota > Verrucomicrobiia > Limisphaerales > UBA9464 > CAIVQB01. The sequence goes on from JANXMD010000754.1 coordinate 1,618, forward strand.
TCCCGAGCAGGAGCTTCAGCGTCTGCACTTTGCCGGACTGGGTCCAAGAGATGCGCTGGGCATCGATTTCAAACTTCGCGTCCTCGGGAACGAACAGGATGTCGCGGTACTTGCGATCGACCGCGTAGCCCTCGGGTTTGATTTCGAGGAGATCCGGAAAGAGCCCCGCGGCCTCATTGAACGTGTGGGTGTTTTCGCGCCGATAGAGGGTGGCGTCGTATTCGCCGGCGAGGTCGTAGCGTGGGAAGACCAGGGCGCCGCCCGCGTGCTCCTCCTCAGCCAGGCCGAAGAGATTTGCCGCGAACGAGATCTGGGTCTTCACCTCCTTCTTGCAGTAGCCGAAGTAATTGTCACCGATCACGGTGACCACCACGCCCGTGGCGTCGCGGGCGGTGATCTTGAAGGCGTTGCCGTCGTTGTAGAGCTCGCCCTCGGCCTTCCAACACATCCCATCACGGCGCTGGCGCGGGGTGGCGACGTCGTAGGTGGGCAAGCCGAGTTCCTTCTTGGTGATCGTGCCGACGATGTGGGGCGCGAGAACCACGCATCCGGTGTGGCCCGACCAGTGCTCGGGATCGAGAGCGGCGTCGTTCTCCGGCAGGTTGGGGTCGCCCCCATTGCCAAAGATGCTCTCCACGAAGTCGAGATTGCAGACCAGATTCCCCGGAACGAAGAACCGGGTCTCCATTTTCTGCTCGGGGATGAATCCGGGCACCGCGGGAC
>JANXMD010000761.1 GCA_025354845.1 Verrucomicrobiota bacterium
CCGCGATCAAGGACTCGGGAATAGGACCATCCACCCTGACCTCGTACAGCTTGGGCACCTTGTGACGCGGCGAGGTCCAGTGTTGAACCAGCTCCCCGACGTCGGTCAGCAGCAGGACCCCCGTGGTGTCCTTGTCCAAACGACCGACGGTGGTGACCACGGGGTTGCGGCGCTTCCAGCGCGGTGGGAGCAGGTCAAAGACCGAAGGCCCCTCGCGTCCATCGTGGGTGCACACATATCCGGCGGGCTTGTGAAACAGGGCCAACAGCCCCTCGGGGGCCTCCAAGGGCTCGCCATCAACACGCACCGCCTCGGCCGGCGTCTTTTCGCCGGGATCCCGGGCACGCTCGCCGTTCAGCGTTACCCTTCCCATCCGAACCAAGCCCCGCGCCTCGCTGCGGCTGCAATAGCCGCCGTTGGCCAGCCACTGGTCGAGTCGTCGCGGTTTTGAAAGAGACATGGCCCTCATCCTCCGACTTTCACGTCGTCCCGGCAATGCAGGAGCGTTTCCGCGGGAAGTGCTGGACGTCCCTCTCCCACACCGCAGTGTCTTCCGCCATGCGCGTCGCCCACGCCTCCCTTCTTCGCCGGTGTCAGCCGTTCGTTCTGGCCCTCTTGGGTTGTGCAATGGCCGCTGCCGAACCGGCACCAGCGGTCGGATCCAAGTTCCCGTGCCCGGATTCCGAGGTGGCGCGCTACACCGCCTTCAAGATCCACCAACCGCTTCGGATTGACGGCAAACTCGACGAGGCCGTCTGGAAGCACGCGCCAAAATCCCCCCGGTTCACCGACATTCTCACCGGCGGCCCAGCCATTCACGACACGCGGGCCGCGATTCTTTGGGATGACGAGAACCTCTACATCGGCGTCCAAGCGGAAGAGCCGTTCCTGCATGCCAAGTTCACCCAGAACAATTCGAACATCTATGAGGACAACGATCTGGAGGTGTTCATCTCCGGCCGCGACGCCTACTACGAATTCGAGATCAACGGGTACAACACCACCTACGAGGTGTTCTTCGTCTGGGAGGAGGCCTACGAGCGCGGCGGCTTTTCCCGCGCGCCGGATTTCGCGCGATCCAAAATGGTTCCCTTCAACGGCGTCGGCTTCACCACCCATCCGCGCGGTGGCCGCCTCGGACAGTTCAACTGGCATTTCCCGGGCAAGCGGACGGCCGTTTTCCTCGACGGCACCGTGAATCAGGACAACGACCACGACCGGGGCTGGAGCATCGAACTCGCCTTTCCCTGGAAGGGGATGGAATGGCTCGCGAAGGCCGACGGACGCTCGTTCCCACCCAAGGAAGGCGACATTTGGCGCATCGATCTCTCGCGCTTCAATCAATACAAAGAGGCCGCGCCCGCAAAGGATTCCGGCGGCTGGTTCTGGAGCCGCCATGGCGTGTGGGATTCCCACATTCCCGAGTGCTTCCCCTACATCCGGTTTTCCACCAATCAGCTGCACGCGCCTCGAGCGCCGATCTAGGTCGATAGCAGGATGGAGCGCTTCCGAGCCGAACCCTGCGATTTCCTAAGGCACTCACCCTCTTGAAATCGGCGCCACGTCAGTCTATGAAGTTGGGTGAAACCATGGTGAAACCCCTCCTGTTAGCCCTCGGCTTGAGCTGTTTTGGCCTGACCGTGGCGCGTGGCGCCAACTCCGAGGCCGTCGACGAAATTCTGAAGTTGAAGGCCGCGGGGGTCCCCGAAGAGACGATCGTCGCGTTCATTCGCAGCAAGGGCATGCGCAGCAAAAGCCCACAGTTTGATCTGTCCTCGGACGACCTGATCCAGCTTCGGGACAAGGGCCTTTCTCCGGCCATCCTGAACGCGATGCTCGCTGGCACCACAGCTCCCGTTGGGGCCAACCAACCCACGAGCTACCCCGGGCAGAAGCCGACGTCCACGGTTCAACCGGCGATCCCGGCGGCTCCCATCGCTCCCTCTGC
>JANXMD010000772.1 GCA_025354845.1 Verrucomicrobiota bacterium
GTCACCAGCACGGGCACCCCGGCGGCCGGCAGTTCCGGCGCGACGTCCCCCACCGAGGTCAGCGATTCCAATTCACGAACCGTCGCCGCGGCCTCCTCAACGCCGGTGATCCAAGTGCAGCTCAGCAGCACCGACACCACGGCGATGAACATCACGGGTCGCGACGCCACCAGCCCGCAGGTCAAGGCCACTGCTGCCACACCGGGGTTCCTCGCTCCCGCCGTTGCCGATCGGAGCTCGCTCGTCGTGTCCCCGACTCCGGTCGCGGGAACCTCACCGACGGGCATTCTGCTGATGCTGCCCCATGAGTCGGCGGGCACTGCGCTGATCTCCAATCCCACCCCGTTGACGGCGAACGAGGTATACCAATTCTGGCAGACCGATCCCGCCACCGGCATGGCGGTAAACCTCGGCACCGCACACTCCGATTCTCCGACCGCCATCTTCAACTTCACCCTTTCCCAGGGCGGCTTGTCTTCCGCGGTGTTTGTCACCCGAGAACCGACAGGTGGCTCCACCACGCCCACCGGACCGGTCGTGGTGTCAACGCCCACGCCGAAACCCTGATCCGCCGCACGTCCTCTCTCCTGCCATTTCTAACGCGCACCTCGTCCTCGTCGCACCATGACCTCCAACCTTGCAACCGTATGGTTTAGCCCATACACTAACGCCGTGACTCAACCGCAGCCTCGTCGCTGGACTCGCCTTCTCTGCGGCGTTGCCGCACTGCTCTGGGTGACAGGCTCGTCCGATTTTGCCCGGGCCGGCTCGGGAACCAGTGCGACGGTGAGCCGTTCGGAAATCACCTCCGTGCGCGCGGTCGCGGGAAACCTGGTGGTCACCGTGCAGATACCGGCAGGACCACGTCGTGTCACCCTTGAGACCCGCTCTCAAGTGCATCGCGGCGCCTGGACGCCCCGCAAAGTCCAGGTGGTCGATCACGCTCAGATCGCCGAGGAGACGTTCCGCCTGCCTCTCGGGAGCACCACCGAAACCGTCCGGGTGCGGGAGGAGACCGAGGAAGAGCTCGGAATGCCGCTGGGCTTTTTCAAGGGGACCAATGTCTTTGCCCCGCAGCTTCAGTCTGGCAATACGGGTGGCACTGGAACGCTCACGCCCGGTGCGGTGAACTTGGACACTGCGGGAAAGACGCTGTCCGCGGACACCGGCCTCGCGACGGTCACCTCGTCCACAACCGTCGTGGAGTCCGACATCTGGAACGTCAACGGGAACTCACTCTACTTCTTCAACCAGCAGCGCGGGCTTCAAGTCATCGACCTTTCCCGTCCCGATCACGCGTCGCTCTTGGGAACGCTGCCCATTGCCGTCTGGGGCGAGCAGATGTACCGCCTGCCGGCATCGGGGGTCGCAGTCGCCGACGGATCCACCTGGCTCGCCTTGTTGACGCAGCAGGATTGCAACGGCGCTGCCAGCGAGGTGCTCCTGGTGCAGGTGATCGCCGGGAAGCCGGTGCTGAAGGGCCGCCTCGCGGTGCCGGGACAGATTCGCGAAAGCCGGCTGGTGGATGACACGCTCATCGTGGCCAGCTCGGAATGGGTCGATGCGGGCCCGACCAATGTCTTCGACGAGAAGGGGAACGTGATCGGAACCCAGTACTCATCGTGGGTGGCACGAACCGTGGTCAGCAGCTTTGAGCTCTCGACCCCCGCGGCGCCCAAGACGCTCGATCCCGTGCCGGTCGCCGCTGCCGCCGATGCGGTGATGGCCACCGACCAGTTCCTCTTCCTGGCCACCACCGGAACCCGAAATCCGCTTCCAACCGAGCGCATCCAGGCCTGGGCGCTGCTTGGCAACCACGCCATCCTCGCCTTTGATCTGCGTCAGCCCGGTCATCAACCGGTGCAGGCCGGATACGTCCTCACGGCGGGCCAAGTTTCGGACAAGTTCCGCATTGGCTTCGACGGCACCATCCTGTCCGCGGTGTCCCAAACGGATTCCGGCAGTTGGATCGACGTCGCACCGGGGAAGAATGGTGCGGGCGGCCAAGTCTGGAACTGGACGCCGCCGAACGCGGTGGTGGAAACCTTCTCGCTCGCCAATCCGAATACGCCGATCGCCTTGGGCCAGTTGACGCTGGTCACCAACGAATCTGTGTACGCCGCCCGGTTCGCCGGCAATCGCGCCTATGTCGTGACCTTCCGACGAATTGATCCGCTGTGGATCGTGGATCTATCCCAGCCCGCCAATCCGACGGTCGCCAGCCACCTCTCGATTCCCGGATACTCGAGCTTCCTTCAGCCGCTCGCTGGCGAGACCCGCCTGCTGGCCCTCGGCTCCGATGGCACCCGTACCCGGCTGCAACTCTTCGACGTCGCCAACGCGGCGAAACCCCAGCTCCAGAGTGAGGTGGTCCTCGGCACCGGATGGTCGTGGAGTGAGGGAATGTCGAATGAAAAGGCCTTCAGCGTCTTTCCGGATTTGGGCCTCGCACTGCTGCCCTGGCAGGGACAACGCGTCGATAACGGAACCACGACCTGGTTCCAGGGCACCCAGCTGATTGATATCGATCTCGACCGCGGGGCGCTCAAGGCCCGGGGCACCATCGAAAGCCTGAGCCAGGCGCGCCGTGCCACCGCGATCGGCAATCGGATCCTCGCCCTCTCGGCCGCCGAACTCACCACCGTCGATCCCTCGAACCGCGACCTTCCCAGTGTCGTGGATCGCCTGTCTCTCACCACCCAGGTGGACCGAATCCTGCCGGCTCCGACGGCCGGTGAGCTGGTGTTGATCAGCAATTCCAACAACCCCAAACCGCAGGTGCGGCTCACCGTCACCGCCGATCCGGAAACCGCGATCGCCGCGCTGGATCTTGATCCGTTGCCGGTCACTGGCGCCTCCATTCAGGGGGACGTGCTGCACGTGTTCCAGGCGACCTCGGACACGTGGGAAACGGTCTCGCATCCTGTCACCCGCACCGAGATCACCAAGGTTCTTCCGGCGCCGCTGGAGGTGATGGTGACGAATGTGGTCACCAAAGTGATACCTCCGCCGATTATCGAGATCACGGCCACCCATGTGTTGATCCGTGAAGAGTCGGTAGTCGGACTTGGGGTGATCCAGATCACCACCAACGAAATCCCGGTGACCGAATCGGTGTTGCGTCCGATCGCCACCAACTGGGTGCGGACCAACTGGACGGTCGAATTCCCGCCAGTGCCCGGGCAGTCGGAATTGCAGAGCGTCACCACCATCTGGATCCATCCGGTGTACACTCCCGAGGCCGACACGGTGCTGACCTATCCGGTGATCGAGAAACAACTGATCCCGCAGCCAATCGTTTACTACACGAACCAGATCACCACCCTGGTCACCGAATCCGTCCTCGTGCCGGGACGGGCACAAGTGGCCACGGTGCGAGTGGGTACCAAGACGTTGAAGACCCTGGGATCGGTTTCGATTCCGATCGGAACGAACGACTTTGCCTTCTGGGCGCCGATGAAGGCGTTGTGGCTGTCGACCGGCATCTCGGTGTGGACTGAGAATACGGAGGGCGGCTTTAACTACGGGGGACCCATTTTTCTGATGGGCGCCAACATGAAGGCGAACACCCTCGCGACCCCACGGATGATTTCGTCGATCCTCCCCTACTTCTACAGCCAGCCCACTCACTTCATCACGGTCGACTCCACCGACCCCACCGCGCCTTCGGTGCTCTCCCAGCTGCGCCTGGAAAACCAAACCCAGGATGGTCAGTACTGGTCGGGAAGCAGCGCGTCGTATCTAGCGGAGGGGAAGGTGTTCCTGAGCCATCAGAACACGTTGTCCACGCCGCCGAGCACCACGGTGATTGTGGTGACCAATCAGACGGGCCAACTCGAGAAGCAACTGGTGGAGCAGCCCGGGGTGTTTGAGATCCGGCATTTCCTCGACGTCATCGACTTCGCCGATCCCTCGCTGCCGACGCGGCGCAGTCCGATCCAACTCCCCGGCGCCCTGGCGGGAATCTCGCACGCCGGTGAAATGCTCTACGCGCGCGGGCCCAAGCCCGGTGACTCCACCGATCCGACGCAGTACCTGCAGGCCTGCGCCTACGACGGCACTGCGGCCAGCCTGGTGGGATCTCTGCCGCTTCCCGAGGGATGGCCCTCGGTTCAATGGGTCGGTTCGGAAGGCACCGTCTGGATCGGGCGCCCCGCAACCACCAGTACCAACGCCTCCTACCTCGAGACCTGGGCGTTGGGCAGTACCGGAAAATTCGAATTCCACGGCTCGTTGCCGCTGGCTGAGCCGGTGTCGGATCTTCACCAGCTCAACGACCTGCTGTTGGCGACTTCGAACAGCCACGTGCTGCTGCTGGATCCGATGGAACCCATCAGCACGAAGCCGCTGCTGTCCGAATCCAAGCCCTGCTCGCTTTGGTATCTACTACTTATCGCAGCCGCATTTACCTTAAATTCCTGCGAAGATAAAAAAGCAACTTCTACGACTGATACAGCCATCGTTGCCACTCCGGTGAATGGTGATACCAGTAGCGCGAAACCTGCTTCCATGGCGCTTACTAAGCTTGAATTTCTGGAATCTTCTTTTGATTTTGGTAAAATAGACGAAGGGA
>JANXMD010000777.1 GCA_025354845.1 Verrucomicrobiota bacterium
CTTTTTCCGGTCAATGCCGGCGCGAATCTCCCACAACTCCTGATCCAGCACGCGCATCAGCTTGCCTAGGTTGCGTTCCCCCAGCGCCTCGCCGAGGGCGAAGGCCTGAGCCAACTTCTGACGGGTGGTGAGGACCTGAACGTCCTCCAAGGTAATCTCTTCTCGATCCCCCACGTAGAGCAGCAGCTTCTCCACCTCCGACGCCAAGGCCCGCAGATTCGGGCCCACCCGGGTCACCAACTCGGCGGTGGCCTCGGCACCGATGGACTTTCCGCCGTCGCGAACCCCCCGCAGCGCCTCCCCTTCCGCACGCGCCGACCAGTCGCGGTCGTCGGCGGACAGTGCTGCAAACAACTCCACACTTCCGGCCTTCTCGATCGTCTTGAAAAACGAGCGACGTTTGTCGGGTTTTCCGCCCGATATCAGCAGCCGGATGCCATCCCAGCGAAAGGTCTTCAACGTGTCCGCAAGGCCGGCCATCGCGGCAGTCACGGCCGCGCTGGAGGCGGTGCGATCCTCCCCCAGAAAGGTGCAATCCTTGAACCAGACGACCTTCGCTCCACCAAAGAACGGCAAGGTGTTCAGCGCCTCATGCAGCTTGGACAACCGCTTCAACGCATCCTCGGAATTCCCGGCGCTGGCTTCGACGATTTCGTGATCCATCCCGCCGGCCTCGGCGCACCACTGGTCGTAAAGGAGACGCGCCCGCTGCTTGACGGAAAATTCGTCGTCGCCGCAGACCATCTTGAGCGGAGCATTCGCCTCGGCAGCCGCCATTACTTGTCCTCCGGCTCCTCGCCCTCCCCTTCTCCGCCTTCGTCACCGTCCCCCTCCGCCCCGCCCGCGTCCGGGTCCTCCTGCCCGATTCGGGCCAGCACCTCGCTCATGTCCTCCACCTGATGGAAGAGATGCGAGGTGACGTAGATCGGCTTCTTCTGCATCGCCGCCAAGGCAAGGCAATCGCTGGGCCGCGCATCGATTTCCACCAGCTTTTCGCCCAGCTCATTCTGCTGCTTGAGGATGAGTCGCGCAAAATAGGTGGAACTGCGCAGCTCGGTAATGACGACGCGCTCGACGGAAATGCCGAAACCCGCACACATCCGGCCGATAAGGTCGTGGGTCAGCGGCCGTTCGTGATGCGCACCGCGCAGCGCCATACCGATGACGTTGCCCATGTTGAGCTCCACCTGGATGACGAACACCTTCTCGTCGTTACCCACAAAGAGGGCGCACCCGCTGTTGGCGGGAAGCAATCCGCGGATCTGGACCTGGACGACGTCCTTCTTCATTGGCGCAATTTGGTCGCGGCCGAGGCTTTAATCAAGCGGGTGGCGAAAGGATCTCCCGCTTGCCTCCCCAGCGGTTTCCCACCCAGAGTCCTCGCGGACGTACGAGTCACCCCGATTTGATGCACCCAGATGAATTTATCCGCGTGGACGGAACGGTCCTCAGGCCGCTGTCCGAGGCTCTGTATCGCGTCGTGCTGAAGAACGGACACGAACTGGTGGGACACCTCGCCAAAACGCTCAAGGCCGCCCCGCCTTCGATCGGGCCAGGGTCGGTGGTCCAGTTGGAATTATCCCCTTGCGACCTGTCCCGCGGCCGGATTCTAGCCGTCCACTCCCCTTCGCCCGCGGTTGCCACCGCCTGAGGGGCCAGTTACTCGGTATCGAACTCGTCGTCCGGCACCACCATGCCGAAGCGCGGAATCCGGACCACCACCCGGCGACCGGTTTCATCCAATCCGAGATAGGCCCCCTCGGCCATGGCGGTGCGGGTGGCAATAATGTGCCGGCTGTTGTAGCTGTAGCTCTCCCCTGATCCCACCGTAGGAAACTCTCCCACCACGCCGTCGCCCTCAAGTACCAGACTGGTGCCGTCGTCATGGCGAACCACCCACTTGCGGCCCTTGATTGTTACCGCCAGGGGGCTGTCGTTGCGAATGCTGATGAAGTAAACGAAGGAGTGCGGCCGGTCGGGCGACTCCGTCTCCGACAGTCGCTGATACACCAGGCGGTCAATCGTGACGCGTAGTCCTTCGAGTTCGACGGGCGCGACGGGAGCTTCATCCATTTCGTAGAAACGTTAGGTTCGGAAGGGCGAAGTCCAAAGTCCAAAGTCCAAGGGACGGAAAGTCGAAAGTCGAAAGTCGAAAGTCGAAGGTCGAAGGTCGAAGGTCGAAGGTCGAACGGTCAGGGGATTCGCAGGAGTTCGGGCTGGGTCCACGAATCTTCGCGGGTCCCGGTCTGCTTGCGAATGGCCGTTACCTTCTCCGCGCTCACCGGCGCGGCCGGGTGGTCCCACTCGTGACGGATGTAGGTGAGCGCGTCGGCGATCTGCGGATCGGTCAGCGCCTCAGCCAGGGCGGGCATGTTCAGCGTGTACCGCTGCCCCTTCACCTGGAGTTCATCGCGAACACCGTGGAGCACGATGCGAATCAAGCGTTGGTCGCTTCCCAACACCCATTCGGAATCTCGCAACGGCGGAGCGAGGCCCTCCTGACCGTTGCCATGCGGCTGGTGACACGCCCCGCAGATGCTTGAGTAGAGCTCCTTTCCCCGCTGGAAACTGGCGAGGTCGTCGCCCTTCAAGGGAGTCGGAAGCTGGACCGCTTCCATGCCCGGTTTGCCGGGCCAGCCCACCAACCGTTTGATGGAGGCCACGCGACGGCGCACTTCGTCGGAGTCCACTCCCTGCAACGTTTTCCAGGCGGCGGGCTCGACCGCAAACACCACCGGTTTCACCCTCGGCGCAGGCTGTCCCGTCCGCGGAGTCGGCAGGGTTCCCGAAATACCATCCAGAATGGCCAGTTGCTGCCAATCGCCTGGTACTCGGCTCGCCGCCAGTTGAAGAAGATGCTGAAGCCGGGCCGAGAGGGATTCGACCGTGACACAGCGCGCCAAGCCGCTGAGCAGCAGGCGATGGGATTCTCGCATCTGCGCGCAGGCGGGATCGAGAATGAGCGCCTCTAAGAACTCCAACTCGCGCCCACCCAGACCACTGAGCACGGCGTCCACGCGGATCCGGGTTACCGGCCCGTTCATCAGCAGCACGCGGAGGATCGCATCGGTGGCCGGCGTCGCCACCTCGCCCAAGGTGAAGATCAACTGCAACTGTTCCTCGGCCGGCAGCAGTCCGGCGTGTCGAAGAATCAAGCTCCGCGCGTCACCACCATCCTCGCCCTTGAGGAACCGTTCCGAAAGTTTGAAACCCGCCATGCGCACCGGCGCCGACGGATCGTCCAAGGCCTTCGCCACGTGCGACAACTCCAACTGGCCAAGGCCCTCAAGCGTCCAGAGGGCATGCAAGCGGCCCAATGACTCGGGATTGCGGATCGGATCCAGTGCCTGAACCAGGGCCGGGACCGCATCCACGGCGCGACGTTCGACCAGCATCTGCTGCGCTCGATCGCGCCAGAATCCATTGGCATGCGAAAGTCGGCGCACCAATTCTGCGGACTCCACTCTTGGGGCGAGCGACTCGCGACGCACCGGCCGGCCGTCGCGCACGACGCGCCAGATGCGGCCCAGATCGACCGGCGTTTGCAGATTGCGCGATTCGATCTGCTTGCGGAGGTAGGTGGTGAGGTAGATATGGTGCTGGATCAGCCCACGGTAAAGATCCACCACATACAAGGCGCCATCCGGACCATTGAACAGATTCACCGGGCGGAAGCGCTCGTCTTGCGCGGTGAGGAACTCCGCGTGTTCGTAGGCGTTGGTGGCACTGAGCACGCCATCGCGATTCAGGATCTTGTTCCGTCGGATCATGTTTCCGGTCGGCTCACAGA
>JANXMD010000778.1 GCA_025354845.1 Verrucomicrobiota bacterium
CTTTTTCCGGCTATATACCCATCAAACAACCCCCCAATTGTTCGACACGCTGGCGACCCGCCTGCAGCCCCAAGAACCGCGTTCACACCTCGGGAATTTCACCCCTCTACCGAACACCGATGCGGCAAAACGATCCAGATCAACCCGACAAATGCGACATTCCCGGTAGCAATCGAAGGCTCGGAGGTGAGGGGAATTGGGCAATTCTTTATAAACCGATGGATGCTACGTCTGTGGAAGAATCGAAAACGCTCAGGATCGGCGAGACTGTTCCTAGGGAGAAGAGATCGATCAGTTTCGCACGAGAAGCAGGGCTAGAACGGGATACGATAGGAATCTCTTACTGTATTGATTACACGTTTGTAAGAAGTTCATTCCAGCACGGCTTTTGAACCATCAAATACCCTCCGTTTCTTAGCCCTCGTGCGATCTTGAGCCTTGGCACAGGCGATGCTGATAGGAATTCGCCATCCGATGTGGATGGCAAAAACTCAATCCAATCCCAACATGAAAAAACTCACAATTAGTGCCGTCTTAATCCTTACTGCTGCGACTCTCGATTCCAACGCAGCATCAACAGCAAGTCAGAGTCTTTCGTTTTCAATCAGCCAGTACACGGACCTGACGCTGAACGACAGCGCGGTTGTCTTCTCCATTGGATCGATCCCGCTCGGCGGCTTGGGTCAGGACACAAAGGCGTCTTCATACAATCTGGTCAGCAACAATCACTCGAATCAAAAGATCACAGCAGCCCTGGATCAAGCCATGCCGACTGGGACCACGCTGAAGATTAATGCCCACGCTCCGTCTACTGCGGCATCTGCGGGTGTCACGACGCTTTCAGACTCGGCTCAGGATCTTATTACCGGCCTAGTTGCCAACAACCTTCAGAATCAGGTGTTGGATTACACGTTTAACGCCAGCGAACTGGCGTCTCCTGGCTCCTTTAGCCGCACGATCACGTTGACGATTGCGGCACAGTAATCTGAGAATCATGGGGCGCGAATAGAACTCCAATTCCAAACGCGAGACGGTGCCGTTTGATCTCTCAGGGAGGATGTGTGGATGACTGCCGGAGCGAATCCGCACATCCTCCGCACTGCGCTGCCTAAGGAGCGAACAGCAAGAATTGTGTCTCCCAATCTCGACGATCAATTCCGTGAGATTTCTTCAGACACACGAATCGTCCGACATCCGATAGTGAAGTCTTGGCCGGAATGATGCGCGTAGGAATCCGTTCGATTCGATTGCCTGGGCAGCTAGAAGCTTCACCAGAAAGATTCAGCGTGTCTCCCTCAGAGGACTCCGGAGTCAGCAGGAATCACTTTTCAGCGTTCTGCATTTATGCTGTCTCGAACTCCCTCATTGTTACTCATAGGAATTCACTTTTTCGTCCACTTTGTCCTGTGTTTCCGGGCATCGGCGATCGAGATAATTGGAGAAACAATTCAGCGCTCGGCTAAACATCCAGGGGAACAAATAGAGGGATCAATCTCCATCGGAAACAAGGGGAAATCCTATGTTGAGGTTCGAATCTATCAGACAGATTATTGTTTTTCGGCCGATGGCACAACCAAGTTTCCGGCTCCAGGGATCTTGCCGAGATCCAATGCCAAATGGCTCCAATTCGATATTAATCAGCTCTCAATTCCAGGAGAGACGAATACCACTTTATCGTTCAAGGGTGTCGTTCCCGCCGGGATGACAAATGGATCCTATTGGAGCATGGTGATGGTTGAGGAAATTGAGCCGATTTCTGCGCCGTTTGGAAAAGTGGAACCAGAGGTTAGACGCGCAGGAGTTCGAGTTGTAGTGCGACACGCTGTCCAGATTATCTGCGACGTCGGGCAACCGGGGGCCCCTGATTTTCAAATTCTCGCGAAACCGTCTTTTTTGGGAGGGGAGAACCGCGAGTACGCTCTCGATGTTGGAAACCAGGGGGACTGGGTTTCCTACCCTGAAGTGAGCATGGAACTCTTTGACTCCAGGGGTGTCTCGATCAAGAAGGTACTAGGGGCAAAGGTGCATCTTCATCCGGGATGTTCTTATCGCTACCGCTTCCGGTTACGAGGAGTGAACCCGGGAAAGTATACCGCGGCAATTGTCTTCGACACCGGTGACGACAATCTTTCCGGGGCACAGCATGCGATTGTGCTTCCTGAGTAGCCTTTTGTGGCTCGTGGCGGCGCTTCAATCTTTCAAGGGCGAAGCGGCGGAGGGGTCGCACATCTCGGTGCATAGCGATCTCACCGAGGTGGTAGCAGATCCTGGGCAAGTGGTCACTCGGAGCCTACTGATCGAGAACGCCGGCGCCACAGCGGTCCAAATTGACGATACCTGCGGCCTACCCACTGGATGGGGAAGAGCAATCCCTGGGCAGGGTCGATCAACCATCGAAGCAGGTGGAGTGCAGACCAGGCTGCTTTCGATCCGTGTTCCCAAGAGTGCATCGGTGGGGCGTTACCTCGTACGGTTTAGCGTGACGGATATCAATGGCGAGCGTTTGGCGGAAGCTGTTGAGATTCCGATTGGTATTCGACCGCGCGGGGGATTGGAGGCGTTTGTCACAAAACCCCCTCAAGCAATCGTCAACGGTGAATCCATCCTTTTTACGCTCACCATCAACAACCGTGGGAATTGTGCGACTTCAACGACGATTGAATGCCGACTCAGTCCGGAGGCGAATTTGAAGCTGAGCGAACGAGTGGTGGACCTGCCTCCAGGCGCAACTAGGGAGGTTTCGGTGCAAATCAACACGGATGGCACCGCCCGAAAATCCAGTTTCGAGTTTATCCAACTGACCTTGGCGTCGAAATGGGATGGAGGGCACTCCCTCCTAAGATTGAGTCCGATTTTGGTGGAGATTTTCCCCGGAAAGAGCGAGGCGTTTGATCCCTATCGGCGCATGCCGTTGCGCGTGTCATCCATATCGGCTTGGAACTCCAAGGTTGGATTCTCCGAGCAAACCGAGATTGCGGGAGGCACCTGGTTAGACGATGCGCGAACCAGAAGACTGGAGTTGATTGTTCGCCCGGCGGGGTTCGGGCCCGCCAGCGAAATCTACAACCAGCCCGAGCAGTACGGCATCCGGTATTCGACCCCTGAGATCTCGATCCAAGCGGGTGACGAGAGCTTTAGCCTGTCGCCGCTTACCCGAAGTCGATCGATAGAGCGCGGATTTCAGATGGATTGGAGTCCGGGACTGACCTCTGGAGGCATTCTGTTTGCAAGCGGACGCCCCGGAGCGGTCAACGGGGACGCGTTTGGTGGGTATCTGCGGCGCCAGTTTTCCGATCATTTTTCACTGCAGGCAAATCTTCTTGAGTTCGAATTCGGTACCAATCGAATTGCTCGAAGAATTGCTTCACTTGGTGTCGCTTTGGTTGTGACCAATCGACTTCATCTCCGCATCGAATTGGGCGAGGAGGTCGGTGCAACGAATCTCGCGACCGGTGTTGGATGGCAAACGGAGGGCTGGGCCAAGCCATGGTCGGGTGCCATGTTCCGGGTGAACTACCTGCATGCCGGATCGAGTTTTCCTGGAGCCAATTCTGACGTGGACGGGGGTTCCGCAACGATCAGCCAAGAGATCTCTCGGCGACTCCGAATCGAGGCAATGGCAACAGCGCATGCAAGCAATCTCATCGGGGACAGCGAACGGAGTTTCGAGCGAAGATCTGAATTAAAAGGGGGCGTTCGCTATCAATTGTTCGATAGAACCGAAGGTCTTCTTGAGATTTCGCAGCGAAACAATTTGGATGTAGCACTTCCGCTTGCGGTGAGCGCGTTGCGGTCCGATGTCATTCGGTTCGCTCTCGCGCGGGAAAGTGGGCCTGTTTCCCTTCGATTCACTCAAGAGCTGGGGATGGCAAAGTTCGAATCTCCTATACTGCGTTTCAACGATGCCGTTGAACACACCGGCATTCTCGCCCGTTGGACGCCTTCCCCTTCGCAAGTCTACTCGCTGAATCTCGGATATGGGGATGGACTCGCCGCAGCAGCGGCAGGAAGGGTGTACTCGGAGGGATTGAACGCGACGTGGAATCTCGGAAATCGAATCAAGCTGAGCGCCGCGATAGACATGATCCATGGCTCGTCTCGACAGCCGGAGCGGAAGACACTCGGCACACGGGTCGAATGGCGCCGGGAGAACCACCAAACGCTCTCGGCGGAAATTCGAATGCGCAGGTCATCAAATCGCCCCGGAACCGAAGCATCGGTTATGGCTGTTTACACCATCCCGTTTGAGGCGCCTTTGGGAAAAAGAGGCGGAGTGGGAACAATCGAAGGAACAATCGTGGACGGGGATCTTCCAGAAAGTCCGGGAATTCCCCGTGTGGCGGTGCGCCTCAACACCGGTGACAAGAGCGTGGCGGATCGTTTTGGGCGGTTTCTGTTTGATGGCCTCAAGCCCGGCGATTACTCAATATCCGTTGATTTTCAATCTCTGCCATTTTCCAAGATCTTTGCTGAATCACAACAACTTCCTCTCAGTGTCCGAAAAGACTCCGTCACCAGGACAACCCTAAAGCTGGTCACGGCCGGAGCGGTCCAGGTTCAATTGACGATCTTTGAGGATTCCCCTGAATTGTTGCTTCCTCTGGACGGCTCCGTTGCGGGCGCATCCGGGAACCGTCGAGCGATTGGCGGTCTTCAGGGGGAAGTCGTTGAAATCTCCAACGAACACGAACAGTTTCGTCGACAAACTAGTGGAGACGGAATGGCCCGCTTCGTCGGCATCCGGCCGGGTACCTGGTCATTAAAAGTTTACGATAGCGTTGTCCCCGCTTTTCATACTGTGGAAAATCCAAGCAGGACGATCCAGCTTAGACCGGCTGCAGTAGCTCAGGAGATTTTTCGGATAATTCCGAGGCAACGCAAGATGCGTCAATTACAGATTCCAAACTAGGAGATCTCCCCACTCTGCTTGGAAGACCCAGCCGAGCAATCATGTTGTAGACCGTCTTTTCGGTAACCCCCAAGCGTCTTGCCGCCGCTGCGCGGTTTCCTTTGCAAAGCTCGAGAGTCTGCACTAGGGCAAGGCGCTCCAATCTTTCGAGCGAAATTCCACCAACTTCCAACGGGGTCGCATCCAGACCTGAAATTCTGACCCTGGGG
>JANXMD010000803.1 GCA_025354845.1 Verrucomicrobiota bacterium
CTCACCAGACGATCAATTCCTTCACCTGGGGCCCGTCCGGCGAGCTCTTGTTCTCGCAGGGGTTGCATGCGGAATCGCGAGTCGAAACTCCGTGGGGGGTGGAGGAACTCAGTCACGCCGGCGTCTGGCGGCTCTGGCCGCTGCAGCGTCGGCTGGAGCCGTTCTGGTCGGGTGCCATGGGGGCGCACAACCCGTTTGGCAATGTGTTTGACCGCTGGGGGCAACCCTTCGTCTTCGCGGGCAACGGACACGGGGTGTATCACCTCACGCAGGCGATGATTCCGACGTCGCACTTCCTGGAACAACGCTCCCTCTGGAACCAGGGACGCAAATTTGGCGGCGGCGACGTGGTGGACAACAGCCACTGGCCGGCTGCGAATCAGGGAGAGTTCATTTCCGGCGGCTACCTGCAAAACACGGTGGAGCGCTTTCGGATGACCGAAGACGGTTCCACCTTCCGCGCCGAGCGCTTGGCGCCCTTGATCGAATCGACTAACACCGCGTTTCGAATTGTGGATGCACGGTTTGGTCCCGACGGCGCGCTGTATTTGTGCGACTGGTTCAATCCGATCATCGGACACTATCAGGCGAGCTTCCGTCACCCGGATCGGGATCGCGCTCACGGACGTATCTGGCGAGTGACGGCGACGGGCCGCCCGCTGGTGGGGTGGAAACCTCTGCGCGGCCGTTCGGTGGGCTCACTGCTGGACGCGCTGGTTTCAAGCGAGCGCTGGAACCGCCAGATGGCCTTCCGGGAGCTGGCGGATCGCAATGCCGCCGCGGTCATTCCCGAGCTCCGCACCTGGCTCGCGAGGATGCCGTCCAACGACCCCAACCGGGAGGCGGCGCGGTTTGCCGCAGTCGGTCTCGCCTCCGCGCTTGAGGCGGTGGAGCCCGCGCTGCTGACCGAAGCGGCGGGGTCCACCTCGCCCGAGGTGCGGGCCTTCGCGGCGCGGACGACGGGACATTGGGCCGATCGGCTGGCCCTTCCGCTGGAAATTCTGGGTCGCCTGGCCGCGGATCCCAATCCGCGTGTCCGGCTCGAAGCGGTCGTCGCCTGCGCCTACGTGGCCGATCCCCACGCCATGGAAACCGCCTGCATCGTGGCGGATCGTCCATTGGATTCGGCGATCGAATACGCGCTCACGCAATGCATTCAACACCGTCGCGAGTTCTGGGAACCGCTCCGGGAGCGTGGTGAGTTGACCTTCGCTGGAAAGACCGAGCGATTGAATCTGTTCCACCGACTGGAGGGGGGAGCCGAATCGGCACGGTTTGCCGCGGGGCGGTTGCGACGCATTACTGAAGTGGCGCTCGAGGAATCCACGATTGCGACGCTGGCTCAGACTGTAGCGGAGCGCGGGGGCGGCGCGGAGATGGTCGCGCTTCTGCCGGTGCGGAGCTTTACCGTTGGTACCCGCTATTTGGTGGCGCAGCACGCAGCCGCGCTGGCGCTTGCGGTCGAGGCGAGTCGCGTGCGGGGTGTCCATCCTGAGCCGGCGTCAGCGCAGTCGATCCTACCCTTGCTCGACAGCCAGGAGCCGGTGGTGCAGGGCTGGGCCGCGGCGCTTGCCGGGGAGTGGAAGTTGGAATCCGCGCGGGCGCGCGTCGAGACCTTGGCCACTGGAAGCGCCGTTCAGGAATCGGTCCGCCGGCTTGCCCTCGGGGGGCTCGCGTCCTACGGCGATGTCAAAGCCCGCACGACCCTGGAGTCGCGGGCCTCCGGAGATGCGCCCGACGTCGAACGTGCCGATGCGGCTGCGGCCTTGGTTCGGGTGGATCCGACGCGGGCTGCCGGGCCCTCGGCGGACCTGCTCGCCGGACGACTGGATTCCCGTTCGGTCCAGTTCCTCATTCAGGCGTTCCTCCGTCAACACGATGCGGTTTCGAAACTGGTCGCCGCCATGAAGGGGAAGCCTCCGACGCCGGATGCCGCGAAACTCGCCTTGCGGGAGTTGGCCGCCTCCGGTCGTCGTGATCCCGCATTGGCGGCCATTCTTACCCGCGCGGCCGGCTTGGATCGGGATCCGAAGCCGATGGACGCTACGGCACTCGCCGCCTTCGTGCGTGAAGTTCGGCAGAGCGGAAATTCCGGTGCGGGTGCAGGGGTTTTCCAACGTGCCGAACTCGGCTGCACGACTTGCCACAGCGTGGACGGCACCCCCGGCAAGATTGGCCCCGACCTCAGCGCACTCGGAACGGCTCAAACGGTGGACTACATCGTGGGCGCCATTCTGGAACCGCAACGAGAAGTGAAGGAGGGCTTCATGGCGCACGAGATCATCACCCGGGAGGGCGATACCTTTCAGGGGTACCTGCGTGGAGAGACGGCGCAGGAGGTTCAGTTGTGGGATCACGTGTCGCTCCGTCTGGTGCACTTGTCGCCGGACCGGATTGAGTCCCGTCGTCCGCTGG
>JANXMD010000829.1 GCA_025354845.1 Verrucomicrobiota bacterium
TCGGGTGAAGGCAAAGCAGCGCCGCCTGTTCGTCGAGCAGCTGGAAGTCGCCGCGGAAACCGGCCTCAACGTCGTGGTGCACACCCGCGAATCGTTCGAGGACACGATGATTCTCTTTCAACCCTTCGCTTCCCGAGTTCGAGCCGCGTTCCACTGTTTTGTGGGCACGCCGGCCGAGATGCAGCGCGTGATCGCGATGGGGTCGCTGGTGAGCTTCACCGGAATCGCGACGTTCAAGAATGCGGCCGTGGTGCGCGAAACCCTCGCGGCGACGCCGCTCGATCGCTTCATGCTCGAGACCGATTGTCCGTATCTCGCGCCGATCCCCTATCGCGGCAAGCGCTGTGAGCCCGCCTACGTCCGAGATCTCGCCGCCGTGGTCGCCGGCGTCCATGGCTGCTCCATGGAAACCCTTTCTGACGCCACCTCCAAGACTGCCCGGACCTTTTTCAAGCGCCTCACCTGAACTTCCCCATTCGGAGCGCCGGCATCCTTCCGACAAGAGGGGATGAATTTGGAAAGCATGAAAGCAGGAAAAGGAGCATCGATGCCTCCCTCCCTTCGTAGCCGCCGACGTGAGACGGCCGATCCCCGCAATGGGTAGGGCGGTGCTGCCGCGCCGCCGTAACTGGCCTTTCCGCGCGCGAAACACCAAAGGGGAGTGAGGAGGTTTTCGTTCTGGGTAGTGCACGAGTCCCTACGCCCCTTCTCCCCGCTTCAAATTCCATTGTCTTGCGCCTCCGGAACCGGGAGGTTTCAGCCATCCCATGAAGGCGACGGCTCCAAGGAAGTGCGCGTTCACCCTCGTTGAATTGCTGGTCGTGCTGGCAATCCTGGGAGTGTTGTTGGCGTTGATCCTGCCCGCGGTTTCGCGGGCCCGGGCGAGCGCCCGATCGGCGGTGTGTCGAAATCAATTGCGACAAATCAGCCTCGAACTCCAGTTGTATGCGCATGATCAAAAGGGACGGTATCCGCACTACCTCGGACCTGCCGGCCCCACTCTGGGCGACGCAGCGGGAACGGGGGGCCGGGCGCAAGGGTTGGTCTATTGGTCCTCCAAATTGATTCCGTATGGGGGACTTCGCTGGACCAATCGTGCGTTTCATTGCCCGGGTTACCGGGACACCGTGGTGGGGCCACATGAAAAGGGCTCCGTCGATCGGCTCGGCGGCTACGCCTACAACACGAAGGGCGTTCGGTCCGATAAATCAAACGGTGGCCTATGGGGCCTGGGCCCGATCCTCTTTTGGCAGGCGGTTCCAGGCGTGGACGCGCCCCCCGTGACCGAATCGCAGGTGGTCGCGCCAAGCGAGTTGCTCGCCGTTGGCGATTCCCAATGCAAAGCCGGGGAGCGGGGGGGCTCCGACGTCTGGGGTTGCATTCAACTCTATGGGGGTACCCTTGAAGAGGCGCGGTTCCTGGAACGCCACGGAATCCGGGACAACCAAGCGTACGTGGACGGTCACGTGGGTTCGATGGATCCCCGAGAACTCTACAATCCGACACGCACGGCAGCCTTGTGGAACTATGATCACAAGCCGCATCCCGAAGTGTGGTCGCCATGAGGTTGTCGGAATTCAAACGGAGCCGCGCCTTCCTTGCGTGCGCCAGCGTCGCTGGCCTTGTGGTCATTGTCGTGGCCATTGCGTACAGCCTTCCGTCGAACGGGCAAAGAATTCGAGGAAGGCCCCTGCTGGCTTGGTTGCAAAGCCTGGGGGCGACTGCGGGGTCTACGGAATCGAGTCAGGCAGCGGAGGTGATTCGTTCGCTAGATGCGAAACAGATGGAGGGCTTGGCGGAGTTGCTGGAGCGGGGCTGGAGCTCTTCTCCCGATCTGTCGCGTCGACTCAACCAAGGTCTTGATCCGGTATTCCGATTTGTCGGACTTCAGGGCCACCTTTTTGCTGAGGGTGACCCGAGTACCTATTGCGACTTGGCCCTCAGGGGAATTCGGGAGTTGGGAACCAATGCCGCGCCGATTGTACCCCGGCTGGTTCGGGATTTGAAGGTCTGGGAGACTTCCTATTCGGCGGCAAGTGCGCTCTCGATCATTGGCGGGGATGCGGTGCTGCCGGTGGTGGCAATGCTGACGAACACTGCGTCTTCAAGCCTCCCCTACCGCTGGCCCTTTGCTTGTGGATTGCAGGCCGCATCGCCCGCCGATGCCCAGATCGTTGTCCCTGCTCTCCTGCAGGCCCTGGAGGATCCCGAGGCCGAGGTGCAGATTTATGCGACACAGGGACTCAAGAAGTTCCACGGCCGGGAGCAGGAGTTTGTTCCGGCAATGCTCCGCAATTTGAAAAACCCCATCAGCCGTGTGCGTGGAGTCACAGTCGAAACACTCGGGGAGATCGGATGGAAGGAGGCAATCCCGCAATTGAAACTTCTGCTTTCGGACCCCGATCCGAACCTCCGCGCGGTCGTCAAGGTGGCTCTTCGGAGACTTGAGCACTGAGTGACTGAGCTCCGTTTCTCTCGACCGTTTTCTACAGCGGACGGACCCGATAATACCGAGTGCGTATCCCGTCCGCGGGCAGTTGCTGTGACACTGGGATGGTGAGTTCCCATTCGCTCATGGCCGGACTCCACGGCCCTAATGGACTCAGAGATGTCTCCAGGCGCGAAGCAGAGTTGGCATCCGGGATCTCCAGAATCCAGTCGAAGGTTCGGCGACGAAAATGCAGGCCATCGCCGGGGCCTTGGCCAATCCGGATCACCGTATTTGTGTCGGGAGCCAGCAAGGTCTCGGACACTGCGGTGTTCCACGTAAACGGCGCGAAGCTGTACAAATACTCCTTCGGCCAGTTGGTGGTGTAGGGATAGAAGCCCGTGATAAAGCGGACCCACCCGGTTCGCAGAGTGCCGTTGGTTCCCATGCGAATGCCGACGTACGCCGATTTTCTTCCCTGCGCTTGGGCATCGATGACGGGGCCGGCCGTGGAATTGCCCCAGGTGGTGTCGAAGGCACCGCTCTGAGCCCGCCACTGAGTGTCCAAGATAAGCAGACTCGGGACTGTGGACTGCCCTTGGCCATCGGTGGTCCGGACGAAGGAACCCGGGGACACGGTGCCGTCGAATTGAATCAAAGAAGTCGTTCCGAGAGGCTCCAAAATCCATTGAACCCGCCAGAAAGACGGGGGAGTAAACGGTCCTTCGGGCTTGCGGTCCTCAATTCGCTTGAGGCTCAGGTCGGACCTCCCGTCCCCATCCACATCAACGAACTGATACGAAGTGGTGGTAACCACGGGTTGCGCTGCCGTCCGCATCCAGGCGGTGAGACCCAGGAGAAGCATGAGAACGTTCCAACCAATGGCACGATGCCTGGGGAAATGGGGATTCATTCGGAGGGCCGAACGCAAATAAAGATGCGCTTGGGAAATGCCTGCACCTTCTTCATCCGGCGGAGAACTTGGGTCAATCCCATTCCCGCGTTGGAGGGTGCGCGAATCCCCTCGCACTCTCGACTTGCGAACCTCGCCGCGGATCGACCGGTTTGCCTTCCCGCATTTCACTCCGACGGGGGACATATCGGGCTCGGTCGAACCTCAGGGGGGCGTCCCCGGCGGCTCCAGGTGGCACCGCAGGAGTTCGGCAATACGATCGAAGCACGCCGCCGCCGCGGTGTCGTTGCCGGCTTCTAAAGCCATGTGCTTCGCCCAACCGAGCGGCGTGCCATGGTGGATGCGATCCTGCACGTCGAGGGATGCGCCGGCGTTCATCAGCACTTCCACCGCCTCCAGCGAGCCGGAGAACACTGCCTGATGCAGCGGAGTGGCGTGGGAATGAAACCCGCTGCTTTTCTGAGGAAAGCCATTCGGAGTGGCCCCAAGTTCGAGCAAAAGGGTGACGAGGTGTGGCTTGCCGTAAAAAGCGGCTACTGTGAGGGCGGCGAGTTTTTCAGCGGCATCCGCGGATTCGGCCAGACGCGGGAGGTCGTCCAAGCGATCCAGTCCGACCGCAGTCGCCAGAGTCAACGGCGCCCCCCGCTCCACCAGGAAGGCGGCGGCGTCGGCGTTGCCGTGCGCCAAGGCGCCGAGGCCTCCTTGAGGAGTGGCTCCCTCATCGATCAAAAGACTCATCATCGCCCTTTGGACGCCGCACTCCCGTGGGATGCGTCCCGTGGCGACGAGTCCGAGCGCGTAGTCGAGTTGAAGGGGAACCGACACCCCTTCGCGCTTCACGGCCTGGATGAGGATTCGCGTGATCTCAACGATGTTCTCGGGCAGGCGTTCGATCCGAATCGGATTGTCGGCCACGAACCAAAGCAGAAAGGGATGCTCGAAGTAGTCCCCCGAGGGATAGTGGAGCCGTTCCCTAACCAGTCTCGGGTGAAGGGCGATCAACGACTCCAGAACGGTGGGATCGCCGGAGTCGATCGAGCTGACCGCCTGGAGGTACAAAGGATCCTGAATGTCGGAGTTTCTCATTCTGCCTGTGTGTCTCGAAGGTCCGCCGTGTTCGTGGAATGAATTGAGACGAAGCCGGTCGCCTTTCTCAAAGCAAAAGCCCTCGGGGAATGCCAGAATTCCGCCGCGATGGATTGGGCGACCCCAATTCAATGGCCTCGCGTCATCCTTGGTAGGGCGAGACTCCTGTCGAGCCGGGTGCGTCGCTGGCGAGAGGGAGGTCGCGTGGCGTCGTAGATTCCTTCCGCTCCAAAGGGCGCATCCGGAGGGTTGCCCATGCGCGGCCTCCGACCCCGCCGTCCCGGGCCAAAGGTCCACCACAACTCCAGCCTGGGGCGCGAATCCCGGGAGTCTCGCCTCACTCCACATCAAGCGCTGAAGGCACGTCCAAAGGTCAGAAACCGCACACCTTTTAGGTCAAGAGCAGGACTTCCCCCCACTGGCTTTAGGGCGAACGCACTCGATAGAGTCGGGCGGAATAATTTGTCCAGTGAGGGTCGCTGAGGTAGGCCGTACCTTGGGTGAGTGTGTTGGTGCTTACGGGCGACCACACCGACTGAACCAAATCCGCGGTGGCTTCCAAGACGACCGGAACGTTGGTTGCCCAAGAGATCCTGAAACCAAATCCATTCGCCTGGGGACCAAAGTCAGGTCGGGTGGTGAGTATGACAGGATTCGGAAGCGACCAGACTGCGGTTGGTCGCAAGCCTGACGACGGTCGCCAACCGGTGGTCCCCGACAGGTAATAGTTGGTACGAACGCTGGAACCGTCGAAAATTGACTGGATACCGTTAGGCGCGTTTCCCCAGAAATAGATTCCTTTCAGGCTATAACAGCGTGAGAACGTGCCGTCGTCGATGCTGGTAACGCCGTTACCAATCGTGACGTTGATCAGGCCGATGCAGCCATCGAACGA
>JANXMD010000246.1 GCA_025354845.1 Verrucomicrobiota bacterium
GTGATCGGCACCGGCAAGCCGGGTCCGTTCACCGCGAAACTGCTGGCCGGCTTCCAGGCCAAGACCCGCACCGACGGCGAGATCATCTTCGCCTAATCCGCGAAACCCTTCATGGCCCCGAACCGCCCTTCCCCGTGGTTCGGGGCCTTTCTCTTTTTCCTCACGCTGATCGCGGCGGTCCAGGCACTCACTCCCGCCCCGTTCGAGACGCACCGCTGTCCCGTTTGTCGGCACTCGTTCGAACCCCTGTTGGCCGGATCGGGCACGCAGACCGGCATGCGTTTGGACTTCCGTCCCCTCGGTCCCATCGCCACGCCCTGGCCGATTCCCGACTGTCCGAAATGCCACAACGTCTGGTTCCCGTCCGAGACAACCCCACTCGTCTCGCGGGAGCTCCAAACCGTGGCCAAGACAGTTCGTTCCACAAGCTATGTTCGACTGGCCTCGGCACCGAGTTACCACCGTCTGGCCGTCACCTCGGAAGCGCTCAAAAAGCCGGCCCGTGAGCTGGCGATGCTTTGGCTCGCCGCCGGGTGGCAATGGGAAGGCACCACGAATCGCCTCCAGGAACGCGCGTGCCGCAATCAGTGCACCGCATGGCTGGATCGCCATCTCGATTCCAAGTCGGTCAGGAACGGAGCCCCCGATTTTGAAGCCGTGCTGCTGCGTGCGGATCTTTTCCGGCGCGCGGGAGACTTCGACAACGCCACCGCGTGGCTCAATCGCTGGGCTCCGCAACCGGCATTTCATTCCGGCCTCGCCCCGAGAATCATCGCCCGCCAGCGACTCCTGATCGCCGCCCGGATCCTGAACCCGGAGCCGCTGGAGGACCCATCAATGCGCCGTCCTGGAACCCCGCTCAAAGCGCGCCCGTTGAAACTCGCGCCACCGGCCGGGCACTAAGCCCAAACCCTCGAACATCAACTCAAAGCGGACTCCGGATGATCTACCGAATCAGCGAACCCCAATTCTGGGCCGATGCGCTGCGACAGGGTTATTACGCCAGCCCGGATCTCGCCGCCGAGGGTTTCATCCATTTTTCCGAACGCCATCAGGTGGCGGGTGTCGCACAGCGCTATTACCGCGGCAAGACCGGCATGATCCTCCTCCAGGTCGATGAGACGCGCCTCGATCCCGACGTCGAGTGCCGCCGCGAAAACACCACCGGCGGGCGCGAGCTTTTTCCCCATGTGTACGGTCGTGTTCCCCTTGCCGCGGTGGTGCGGTCCGCACCGTTTCAGTTGCTGGGCGATGGCACCGTGGGGTGGCCCGAGGGGTACTAATGCCGCCCTGGCGGAACGCTTGCCCGGAACCGGCGGATTCATCAGGTTGTCCCCGTGGACGCCCTCGATTCCGCCGACCTGCATCGCGTGAACGCTGCACAGGGCTGGCTGATGCTCGGATGTCCCGGCGATGCCCAGTCGGAGCTACGATCCCTCTCCCCCGGTGCCGAAATGCATCCCGCGGTGCTCGACCTGCGCTGGCAGGCCTTCGCTCATCAGGCGAACTGGGCGGCCGCCTTTGCGGTCGCCGAGTTGCTGGTGCGAAACCATCCCGGGTCGCCGTCCGGCTGGATCCATCGCGCCTATTCGGCCCGACGCATGCCCGGCGGCGGCATTCCGCAGGCGTTCCAATTGCTGCGGCCCGCGGCGGACACCTTTCCCGACGACGAGCTCATCCCTTACAATCTCGCCTGCTATTGCGCCCAGGAAAACCGACTCGACGAAGCCTGGACCTGGTACCGCACGGCCTGCGGCTGTGGCGTTGCGACTGAAATCCGGTCCCGCGCGCTGCGCGACGAGGATCTGCGGCCGATCTGGCCCATGATCGATCAGCTCATCGACCCCAGTTCCGGGAAAAAGGCCTGAACGACCCCGTGCAGCCCGGGCTTCCCCTGTGCCACCCCAAGCGGCTAGATTGCCGCCGTGAAGCATCAGGGAAAGGCGCTCAACGCCGCTGCCGTCATTCTGGGGAAGGGCCTCCTGGCCATCCTATTCCTGGCCGGGTTCTCGGCCTTTGTGTTCCCCAAATCGTTTGGCCTCGCCGCCGTCCTGTGCGCGCTGGGCTTCGGGTTTTTCGCCTTCGTCCTCTGGTTCTTTCGGGATCCGAGTCCGGTGGTCCCACCGGACCCGGCGCTCATCGTTTCCCCCGCCCACGGCACCGTGGATGTCATCGACGAAACCACCGAGAACGAGGTCATGGGCGGCCGCTGCCGCCGAATTTCCATCTTTCTGTCGGTCTTTAACGTCCATGTGCAGCAGTCGCCGGTGGAGGGCACGGTGGTGTACCAGAAGCACACGCCGGGGCTGTTCCTCAACGCGCTGAAAACCGAGTCGGCCGCGCACAATGAGAATGTGCTCCTGGGCTTCGACGCCACCCGCTCGCCCGGAGTGCGCATCGGCGTCCGGCTGATCACCGGCCTCATCGCCCGCCGCATCGTTCCCTGGACTCGCATGGGCGACGTGATCGCGAAGGGCGAACGCATTTCGCTCATCCAGTTCGGATCCCGCGTGAACGTTTACCTGCCGCTTCAGTCGGAGATCCGGGTCAAGCTCGGCGACAAGGTGTTTGGCGGCCAGACGGTCGTGGGCCGCCTCCTCGGAGCCAAATCCTCGTGAGTGCATCGCCCCCATCGGCCGCCCCCGGCAATGACGGCAAGCTGAAAATCTATCTCCTGCCCAACCTGTTCACGGCGGGAAACCTCTTCTGTGGATTCCTGGCGCTCACCCGCATCGTGGAGGCGGATCCCGAAGCAGCCGATTTCAACGCGATCATTCGCACGGCGCTCGCCTACATCCTGCTGGCCTGCATCCTCGATCTCCTCGACGGCCGAGTGGCCCGGATGGGCGGCTTTGAGTCGCCCTTCGGCCGCGAGTTCGATTCGCTCGCCGACATCGTTAGTTTCGGCGTGGCGCCGGCGTTTCTAGTGCATCGCATCGTGCTCAAGCCGGTCTTCGTTAACCACCCTCAGGTCGGCTGGTTTATCGCCTCCATTTACGTCATCTGCGGCGCCTTCCGCCTGGCGCGCTTCAACTGCCTGGCCGCCCAGGCCGGAACCGGAGGCGGCAAATACTTCCTCGGTTTCCCCATCCCCGCCGCCGCCGGAATGGTGGCGTCGCTCACGCTCTTCCTGCTGTGGTGGGATGAGAAGCCCTTCCAGGACGTCGAAGGCAGCCGGTGGCGCTACGTGCTCCCGGTGATCTTGGTGTTCCTCTCGGCTATGATGGTCAGCGAGGTGAAATACCCGACCTTCAAGAAACTCGACTGGCGAACGCAGCGGCCGTTCGTGAAGACGCTCATCATCGTTCTGGTCATTGGATTCTTGCTGTTGCTGTGGAAGAAAGTCCTCCCGGTCGCCGCTCCCCTCGGGTTCACCGCGTACCTGATCTATGGGTTCGTCCGGCCGAGCATTTCGCGGGAAATGCAGCGCGAGATCGAGGTCGATGACGAACCCGACGACGCCGAAGACGGAATCGATTCCGCCTCCGGCCCGACGGGAACCCGCTGAACTGATTCCGCGCGGATGATCGACTGGGGAGACATCGCCCTCGCGGGAGGACTGGGATTGCTGGCCGGGTTCATCACCTCGGCCCTCGGCGGCCCCATCAACGTCACCATCGTCAACGAAAGCGCGCGCAACGGATTCTTGCGCTCGTTCCTCATCGCCGTCGGCGCGGTGGTCATGGAAACCATCTACTGCGGCGTGGCCTTCGCCGGATTCTCCAGCTTCTTCCTCACCCGCAATGTCCAGGCGGCCATGCAGCTGGCCAGCTTCGTCCTCGTGCTGTGGCTGGGCATCAAATACCTGTTCGCTGGCCACGTCCCCGGGGAGGAGCGCGGGATCGCTCTCGTCGAAAAGCGGTTGCATCCGCACACCGCATTCTGGATTGGCTTCGTGCGCGTCCTGGCCAACCCCGGGGTCCTGCTCCTGTGGCTGGGCATCACGGCGTCGCTTCTCTCCCATGGCGTCCTGGATCCCCACTGGCGGTCGCGAATGACCTTTTGCGCCGGCGTGGCGCTCAGCGGATTGATCTGGTTCGCCGGGGTGAGCTGGGGCGTGTCCCGCGGACACGGACGTTTTTCAGGCGGCGGGCTCCGACGGATCTCCCAGGCGAGTGGCATCGTCCTCCTCGGCACTGCGGTGGTCATCGCCTACCGGCTGACCCATCTTCTGGCGCGAGGCTGAGTGCGCAAGGCGTTGCCAATCAGCGGACCTCCAGACCGGTATCGCGTCCGCTCATCCCCGCAGTAACCGAAGCGGCAGCTCCCACGTCTCTACTGGCAACACGGATCGACTTGGATGGGAGGATCCCCTCCCCGGATCCGCGACAGTGACCGTCGGTTCCATCGCAGTTCACACACACTTCACTTCAACGCATCTCGTTTATGAAACACGCTTCCTTGCTTCGTAGTGCCCTGGCCGTTCTGGCCGCCACGTCGCTCTATCAATCCATGCCCCTCCTCGCGCAGAACGCCGGTGGGGGCGCCGGCGGTGGTGCCGCTGGCGCAGCCGGTGGGGGCGGGCAAGGCCGCCGTGGCGGGGGTCCGATGGCCAATCTTTCCGACGAGCAGCGCGAGGCCCTGCGCACGCTGAGCACGGACACCCGCGAGCTGAACACCAAGCTTTCCGAAGCTCGCAAGGAGCTGAACGGTGCGGTGTATGCGGAGACCATCAACGAGGCCACCATTCGTGAGAAGTCAGCCGCCGTGGCCAAGATCGAGGCCGACGTCGCCGTGGCCCGCGCCAAGGGATTCGCCAAGATCCGCGACAAGTTCACCGCCGAGCAGATCGACGGCTTCAAGAACATGCCCGGCTTTGGCGGCGGCGGCTTCGGCGGACGTGGCGGTGGTGGTGGTGGCGCTGGCGGAGCCGGCGGGGGCAATCGCCGCCAAGGTGGCGGCGCTGGTGGCCAGGCCCAGTAAAGCCGGGAATACCCCGGGGCCGAGTCCTTTTCGGTTAGAGTGAGTCAACTAGTTGTGGCACGGGCCGTTCTCGAAACCGGGGACGGCCCGTTGCGTTTCCGCTCCGCGAATTCGGTGCCACGGTTTTTCGTGTCGGCCGACGGAATTCCGGGCAGAATTCGGGCGTGGCTGCGACCGTTTCCTCCTCCGCTCTCTGGCGTTCCCTGAATCAGCGGGACCACCTGTTTCTCATCGCGGGTCCCTGCGTGATCGAGAGCGAATCGCTCTGCCTTCAGATCGCGCGCCGGATGAAGACGGTCTGCGCCCGACTGGGCGTGACCTACATCTTCAAAGCCAGCTTCGACAAAGCGAACCGCTCGTCGGGCGCCTCGTTCCGCGGCCCCGGCATCGAGGAAGGTCTTGCTGTCCTGGCGCGGATCCGCGCGCGGGTCGGAGTTCCGGTGCTCACCGACGTCCACAGCGAGGAGCAGGCCGAAATCGCCGCGCAAACGGTGGACATCCTCCAGATCCCCGCCTTCCTGTGCCGGCAGACCGACCTAATCCGGACCGCAGTCGAGACCGGAGCCATCGTAAACGTCAAGAAGGGCCAGTTCCTCGCACCACTCGACATGACCCAGGTGGTGCGCAAGGCGAACGAAGCGGCCCCGAAAGGTAAAGCGAAGATCTTGGTCACCGAGCGCGGGACCACCTTCGGCTACAACAACCTGGTCGCCGACATGCGATCCCTCCCGATTCTGTCCAGCCTCGGGGTGCCGGTGGTCTTTGACGCCACCCATTCGGTCCAGCTTCCCGGGGCCGGTGGCGATTCCTCGGGCGGCCAGCGGGAATTCGCCCCGGTGCTCGCCCGCTGCGCCATCGTGGCCGGGGCCGACGGCCTCTTCGTGGAGACCCACCCGAACCCAGACCAGGCGCTCAGCGACGGGCCAAACATGATCCCCCTCGCCGACCTACCGAAACACCTCGCCCAGTGGGTCGCGCTGCGGCGAATCGTGCGGAAATGAATGCCTTCCAGCGCGGGTCCGTCTTGACCTTCGTCCACATCAGTTTCAGAACTTTCCCATCCATGAGCCGGCTGTCCCTGTTTCTACCCCTTTCCGCCCTGGTCGCCACCCTGTTCGCCTGCGTTCCGCTTTCCCACGCCGCGGACGCCAAAGCCCCCGACAAGGCCGCGGCCAGCACGAACAAGGCACCCGAGGTTTCCGTCTTCGTGGACAAGCGCCTCGAAGACGCCGTCCGCCAGCAGGTCTTCGCCAAACGCTACACGAATTCCCCGATCACCGCGGCCGATGTGGTGAGCGTCTCCACCGTCAACGCCAACGGACGCGGCATCACCGATCTCCGCGG
>JANXMD010000023.1 GCA_025354845.1 Verrucomicrobiota bacterium
GACTGCGATCACGCGCACCAAGCTTCCTGACATCTTCGTGTTCATAAATTCCTGTTCGGATTTCAAACTGCCACCCCGACCGGATCCAACCTCGTCATCCGAGGCCCGCGGTCAAGTGTCGAGTGGACGCCTCTTCCCGCCGGTCCATTCAGCCCACGACACCGAACGGACGACGCCCTCGAAGCGGGAACCTCGGGACTGGAACCTGGGACGCACCGGACCCATTAACCTTCTTTTATCAACAACTTAGGACCCGGGAGTGTATGCCACATTCCCTCCAAAACGGTCCTCCCCAAACAGCGGTTTCCAACTGAGTGGAAACGGAGGCACGCCATTCCAAAGGCGCCCGGAGACTGGCATCGCCAGAGCCCAGACGGACACGGTTGGCGACAATCCTGCGCTCGACTCATGGTTTTCATGCTGACTCCCGACACAACGAGCGCTTAATTCCGCCTTCACCCCGATTTCAGCTCAGCCACGATTCCATGGCTCCCTTCACGGACACCCCGCGTTCCACACCGTGGTGGCTCCGTCTTTGGACCTGGAGTGCTCCGCGGCGCGCCTACCTGCTGGCCGGATTGGTCATTGCGCTGATGGTGTTCAACGTCGATCGAAATCCCGGTGCGCAGGAGGACTCGTCAGGGTCGACCAGAGAACCCTGGGGACAGTTCGTCCAAGCCGAGCTTTACCGCTACCTGTTCGAGTGGTTTCCAGGCAACGCAGCTTCCGGCCCATCGTCGGCCTGGGTGGCCAGCGGTGCACTCATTCTCGGGGTCTACCTTTCTGGAGCACGCCTCCGCGATGCCGGTGTGTCGCCCAGGTGGTCCATGCTCTTCCTCGTCCCGGGGATTCGTCCGCTTCTGGGGCTGATCCTCATCACCTTGCCCACTCGCTCAACCGAGTTGGACGCAACATCGGCCTCAATCGATTCGCCCACTCCGTTGCCTCGTCCCGCATGGGCGTGGCTCAGCCGATGGATGCCTCGCACGCACTGGGGATGCGCGTTGAGTTGCTCGACCGCAGCGGCGGTGGTTGGCGTGGTGCTGGTTCAGCTGAACACCGAGATTCTCGGAACCTACGGCTGGACGCTGTTTCTCGCGACACCGTACCTTATCGGATTCTTCGCCACCTGGCTGTACAGCCTTCAACGCCCCTTGAAGCGGGGGGATGCGATGCAGATCGCGTCGCTCACGGTGATGGCTTCCGGGCTACTGCTGCTGGGTCTCGCGATTGAAGGCATGATCTGCCTGATCATGGCCGCGCCCATTGCCCTGGTGCTCGCGGCACTCGGGGCGGCGACAGCGGGGGCCTTGGCAAGGGTCATCGCGCCCCGATCGGAATCCCGGATGATGTGTCTGGCCGTGGCCGCGATCCCGATGTTGTGCGTCATCGAGCGCGGCCGTCCCGCGCCGCCTCCCGTTTACACGTTTAGCACTGAGGTCTTTATTGCCGCACCTCCCAAACGGGTGTGGCCGCGGATCGTGGACGTTACCACGCTGGCGCCAGACCAAAACTTCTGGTCCCGACTCAACCTCGCCACCTTTCGACGCGCCTGGACCGAGGGACGCGGACTCGGCGCAACGCGCGTGTGTGAATTCAACACCGGCCTCGCCCGGGAGACGGTCACGGCTTGGGAGCCTCCGTATCGACTCGGGTTGAGGGTCGAGACCACCCCGATCCCCATGGAGGAGTGGACCTTCTACAAGCACATCCACCCGCGCCACCTGGAAGGCTACTATCAGGTGAACCACGCCTCCTTCGAACTGACCGCCGTCGAGGGCGGGACGCTGGTGCGCGGCACCACCGAGTTCCAACATGGGCTCTGGCCGGCGGACTACTGGGCCTGGTGGTGTCGTCCCGTGATTCACTCGCTGCAGCGGCACGTGCTCAACGCGGTGAAGGCCCGAACCGAAGCCGCTTCAGGGACCGGTACGGAGGGTGGGAGCCGGTGACGCGGCAAGTGACCCTAGCGGAACCTCCACACTGGAAATGTGGTGGGCGAGGAGGGATTCGAACCCCCGACCAACTGCGTGTAAAGCAGCTGCGCTAACCACTGCGCCACTCGCCCGGGACCACGGGTGCCGGGAGAGTTAACATCCGCGGCCCGGTTTGGCGACCGGTTTTCCTCGTGCGCGGTTCCTCGTTCGGAGTGTTGTCAGCCGACGCCAACCCGTTAGTCTCGCGCCATGCCCCCCCGCGTCCTTGCTACCGTCACTGCGGCCGCCCTATCCGCGTCCTGTCTGTTCGCCGCAGGCGCCCCGCGTGTGCTGCCTGAGGGAACCCTGCCAACCGACCACCGGCTGAACCCGGTGAAAGATCTCGACGGCTACTTTCCCTTCACGCCGCCCACCTCCGCCGAGGCGTGGATGAAACGCGCCGCCGAGGTGCGTCGTCGCATCCTGGTATCCCAAGGGCTGTGGCCGATGCCAACTCGGGCGCCGCTGAACCCGGTCATCCACGGCCGCATCGACCAGGGCGACTACACGGTCGAGAAAGTGTATTTCGAAAGCGCCCCGGGCTTCTTCGTCACCGGCAACCTCTACAAGCCCGCCAAGCTCACCGGTCGCGCTCCTGCAGTTTTGTTCGCGCACGGACATTGGAAGGACGCCCGTCTTTCCGAAGCCACGCCTACTGAACTGCGTCAGGAAATCGCCGACGGTGCGGAACGCTTTGAGGGTGGTGGCCGCAGCCGGTTTCAATCGATGTGCGTTCAACTCGCTCGCATGGGATGTGTCGTCTGGCAATGGGACATGCTCGGCGATTCCGATTCCCAACAACTCTCGCGTGACTTCGTCCACAGCTTCTCCAAGCAGCGTCCGGAGATGAACACCACCGAGAACTGGGGCTTGTTCAGCCCGCAGGCCGAGGCGCATCTGCAGAGCATCATGGGCCTGCAAACCTGGAACGCTGAACGGTCCCTCGACTTCGTGCTCAGCCTCCCGGAAGTCGATCCAACGCGCATTGCCATGACTGGTGCGAGCGGCGGTGGCACCCAGACGATGCTGCTGTCAGCCGTGGATTCGCGCATCGCCCTCTCATTTCCCGCGGTGATGGTCAGCACCGCCATGCAGGGCGGCTGCACCTGCGAGAACGCCAGCCTGCTCCGCGTCGGCACTGGCAACGTGGAGTTCGCCGCCCTCTTCGCACCCAAGCCACTCGGCATGACCTGCGCAAACGACTGGACGAAGGAAATGTCCACCAAAGGATTCCCCGAGCTCAAGCAGTTGTACTCCTTTCTCGGGTCCCCGGACAACGTGATGCTCAAGCGAGGCGAGCACTTCGAACACAACTACAATGCGGTGTCGCGGTCGGCGTTTTACACCTGGTTGAACCGGCACTTCAAACTTGGCCAAACCGAACCGGTCATCGAACGCGACTACACCTTCCTCACCCGCGACCAGTTGACCGTTTGGGACGCCACGCATCCCGCGCCAACCCTGACTGGACCGGACCTCGAACGCTCGGTGCTAAAGGTCTGGCATCAGGACTCAGAACGCCAGCTCGCCCGGCAAAAGTCGGAGGCCGCGGACGAGTATCGCAAGACGCTCCGCGGCGGCTGGGACATCGTCCTCGATGGGGACCTCACGACCGCAGGCGATGCCAAGTGGGATCTCAAGAGCAAGGTCGATAAGGGCACCTGGATCGAAATGGCCGGCTTCGTCCTCAACACCAGCTATCACGAACAGTTGCCCGCCGTGTTCGCCTATCCCAAGCAGTGGAACGGTCACACCGTGATCTGGCTCACCGAGCAAGGGAAAGCCGGACTTTACACTGCCGACGGCTCTCTAATTCCCGCGGTGCAAAAAGTTGTGGATTCGGGCGCCACCGTGGTGGGGTTGGACTTGCTGTATCAGGGTGAATTCCTCGCGCCGGGCACGACGTTCACCACGACCCCCAAGGTCAAGAATCCCCGCGAGTCCGGCGCCTTCACCTTCGGCTACAATCCTGCCGTGTTTGTCCAGCGCATGCAGGATGTGCTCACCACGCTACGGTTGGTTCAGACGCATGAACACCAGTCCAAGCGCGTGAGCCTCGTCGCCCTCGACGGCACCGGCGCCATCGCCGCCGCCGCCCGTGCGCAATCCGGTGACCTCATCCACCGCGCCGCCATCCATATCGGTGACTTCCGCTTCGGCAAGGTGCTCGATCTGCGCTCCCCCGACTTCCTCCCCGGCGGCGCCAAGTATGGGGATGTGCCCGCGCTGCTGGAACTCGGAGTCGGAGCCCTCAAGGAAATTGCTGGCGCGAAAGACGGGGCAACTGCCGCTGAATTTATCGTCACGCAGTAAACACTCCCGATCGGAGTCCATCGCCTCGGCGGCCGTACCCCCAGTTGTGGATGAGCGCGACAGCGTCCTGGAGTGCGTGAGTCCTCTCGCGCTCTCGACTCGCGAACCCCGTTGCGGGACCCACCTTCTCGTCCTATCGCATCCCGTTCCCAGCCAGAGCGGCAGAGGACTGCCGCACTCCAAAACGCTATCGCGAACTCCCCTTCACCTTCGCCTTTTTCTTCGGCCCTCGGCCCTTGAAGGTCAGTTCAGCCACGCCGGACTTGTCGAGTTCGCCGATACCCAGCTTCACCATCTTGCGGTATTGAGCGAGGGCGGCTTTTGCCAGCGGCAGCTCCAGCTTGGCCTGCTGACCGAGTGCGTAGGCGATCCCACTATCCTTGGCGGCATGAGAAGCGCTGAAGAAGCAGGAGTGATCGCGATTGACCATGTCCTCGCCATCGGTCGCCAGCACGCGGCTGTTGGCACCGGTTTGGGAGAACACTTCCATCAACACCTTCAAATCGAGACCCAGGGCGGAACCCAAACCGAGTCCCTCGGCGAGGCCGGCGGTGTTGATGTTCATCACCATGTTCACTAGCGCCTTCACCTGCGCAGCCTGACCCGAGCGACCAATGTAGCGGAGCAGCTTGCCTCCATCGGATAGCGCCGACAGCAGCGGCTTCACGCGCTCGTACACTTTCGCATCGCCGCCCACCATCAGGTACAGCGTGCCCGCGCGAGCCTGGTTGATGCTGGAGGCCATGCAGGCTTCGAGGGAGGCCGCCTTGACCTTGCGAGCGCGCTTCTCGATTTCGACATGGGTCGCCGGCGAGACGGTGGCACAGTTAATAAACACACGACCCGCCGCGCCCTTGAGCAGACTGTCCCCCTTCAGGCCGAAGATAGCCTCCATTGACTTGTCGTCGGTAACCACCGTGATCACCACGTCCGCCAGCGCCGTGACGTCTTCCAGCTTGAGTGGATTCGCGCAATTCAGCTCCTTGGCCAACGCTTCGGCGGCATCCATCCGGGCGTCATACACCGCGGTGACCGAATACCCCGCCTCTTGGAGCCGACGCGCCATGTTGGCGCCCATCCGACCGACTCCCACCACTGCAATGCGTTCGCTCATAAGTTGAAAAGATTACCAGCACCTTTCCGGGAAGCCGGGGATTTTGGAAGGAAGGAAAACCAGTCCCCCACCCTATCGCGTCCAATCGCCGGCTTCCTTTGGAATCCAGCTCAGTGTGACAACGGGTCCATATTCCTGTCACACTCTGGCACAGTGGCGCAGACATTTGGCGGTTTTCGGGTGGGCGCGAGCAAATCGGTTCCACCGAAAAGTCCCGTAAACAGGCACTAACCGAAGTTTTTAAGCCTGACACTCGGTTGCGGCATCACTCGTGCAGAGAAGGCATCCAACAAACTGAATTTATGGCAAAGGTTCTTGGTATCGATCTCGGCACGACCAACTCGTGCATGTCCGTCATGGAAGGCGGGGAACCGCTAGTCCTGGAAAACTCCGAAGGAAAGCGCACGACTCCATCCGTGGTGGCGTTCGCCAAGAATGGAGAACGTCTGGTGGGCGAAGCGGCCAAGCGGCAGGCCGTCACCAACTCCCGCAACACCATCTACTCGGTGAAGCGCTTCATGGGCCGCAAATTCGACGAGGTCCAAGAAGAGCTTAAGCGCGTGCCCTACAAGGTGGTGCGTGCGGCGAATGGCGACGCCCACATTGAGGTGGACGTCGAGG
Source organism: Verrucomicrobiota bacterium (assembly GCA_025354845.1). Classification (GTDB taxonomy): domain Bacteria; phylum Verrucomicrobiota; class Verrucomicrobiia; order Limisphaerales; family UBA9464; genus CAIVQB01. The sequence continues at coordinate 6,025 of JANXMD010000023.1, forward strand.
GCAAGCCCAAGGCGTTCAGCCCGCAGGAGATCTCGGCGATGATTCTCGCCAAGCTCAAGTCCGACGCTGAGACCCGTCTCGGCGAATCCGTCACCCAGGCGGTCATCACGGTTCCCGCGTATTTCAACGATTCACAGCGTCAGGCGACCAAGGATGCCGGCAAGATCGCCGGTCTGGAAGTGCTACGCATCATCAACGAGCCCACAGCGGCCTCTCTCGCCTACGGTTTGGACAAGAAGAAGGACGAGAAGATCGCGGTGTACGACCTCGGTGGCGGCACGTTCGACATCTCGGTACTGGAAATCGGCGACGGCGTCTTCGAAGTGAAGGCGACCAACGGCGACACTCATTTGGGTGGCGACGACTGGGACAATGCGCTGATTGACTGGATTCTCGAGGAATTCAAGAAGGACCAGGGCATTGACCTTCGCAAGCAGCCGGACGCGCTGCAGCGCATCAAGGAAGAGGCCGAGAAGGCCAAGATCGCGCTGTCCAGCTCCCAGAGCTACGACATCAATCTGCCCTTCATCACCGCCGACGCCAGCGGACCGAAGCACATCCAGAAGACCCTTTCCCGGGCCAAAATGGAGCAGCTCTGCGATTCGCTGTTCGAGCGGACAATTACCCCGGTGCGCGCCTGCCTCAAGGACGCCGGCCTGAGCGCCGACAAGATTGACGAGCTCGTGCTGGTCGGCGGCATGACCCGCATGCCGCGCGTTGTCGAGACCGCGAAGACGCTGGTCAGCAAGCCCCCGCACCAGGGCGTGAATCCTGACGAGGTCGTCGCCATCGGCGCGGCCATCCAGGGCGGCGTGCTCAAGGGCGAGGTCAAGGACGTGCTCCTGCTCGACGTCACCCCGCTCTCGCTCGGCATCGAGACCCTCGGTGGTGTCTCCACCAAGCTCATTGAGCGCAACACCACGATCCCGACCCGCAAGTCGGAAATTTTCTCGACCGCGAGCGACAGCCAGCCCGGCGTGGAAATCCACGTGCTGCAGGGCGAGCGTCAGTTTTCCCGCGACAACAAGTCGCTGGGCAAGTTCCAGCTCAGCGAGCTGCCTCCCGCTCCGCGTGGGGTGCCACAGATTGAAGTGACCTTCGACATCGACGCCAACGGCATCCTGAACGTCAGCGCCAAGGATCTTGGTACTGGCAAGGAGCAGAAGATCGTCATCACCGCATCGGGCGGCCTGTCCAAGGACGAGGTTGAGAAGATGCGCAAGGATGCCGAAGCCCACGCCGACGAGGACAAGGCCCGCCGCGAAGAGGTTGAAACGCGCAATGAGGCGGACAATACCGTTTACCGCACCGAGAAGTTCGTGAAGGAAAACGGAGACAAGATCGGCGCCGACAAGGCGAAACTTGAGGCCGCCGTGGCCGCCACAAAGGACGCCCTCAAGGGTTCCGACGTGGCCGCAATCCGCAGTTCCCTTGAGCAGATCAACACCGTCATGCAGACTGCCAGCGCCGAGCTCTACAAGAATGCTCAGGCCCAGGCCAAGCCCGACGGAGCCCAGGCAGGACCCGGACCCGGCGCGGAAACCGCCGATGCAAAGGGTTCCAAGGGCGGCGACAAGAAGGGCGACGGCCCGATCATCGACGCCGAGGTCGTGGACGAGAAAAAGTCCTGAACTCGACGGACCGGCATTCCGAAAACACTTTGCCCGGCCGCGAGTGCGGCGGGTTTTGATTCACCATCAAACAGCAGAACAAACACAGAGACACATACCATATGGCACTCAATGTGAAACCTCTCGGCGACCGCGTTCTCGTGGAGCTCGCCGAAGAGAAGGAAGTCAAGAAGGGCGGCATCATCATTCCCGATTCCGCCAAGGAAAAGCCCACCGAAGGCCTCGTTCGCGCCCTCGGAACCGGCAAGATCTCGGACGACGGCAAGAAGATTGCCTTCGAGGTCAAAGTCGGTGATCGCGTGCTCGTCTCCAAGTACGGCGGCACCGAGATCAAGATCGACGGCACCGAGTACAAGATCTTCAACTCCGACGACCTGATCGCGGTGGTTGGCTGATCCCCTGAACTTCAACAATCAATTCCAAGAAACAGACTATGGCTGCTAAGCAACTCCTCTTCGACGAAGCGGCGCGTCAGGAAATCCTGAAGGGCGTCGAGATCCTCGCCAAGGCCGTCAAGGCCACCCTCGGACCCAAGGGCCGCAACGTCGTCATCGACAAGAAATTCGGCTCCCCGACGATCACCAAGGACGGTGTCACCGTCGCCAAGGAGATCGAACTTCCGAATCCCTACCAGAACATCGGCGCCCAGCTCGTGCGCGAAGTCGCCAGCAAGACTAGCGACATCGCCGGCGACGGCACCACCACCGCGACCGTGCTCGCCGAGGCCATCTATCGCGAAGGCCTGAAGCACGTCACCGCCGGTGCGAACCCCGTCTCGCTCCAGCGCGGCATCCAGAAGGCTGTCGACGCCGCAACCGAGCACCTCACCAAGATCGCCAAGAAGGTCAAGGACAAGGAAGAGATCAAGCAGGTCGCGACCGTTTCCGCCAACTGGGACACCACCATCGGCGAGATCATCGCCGACGCGATGGACAAGGTCGGCAAGGACGGCACCATTACCGTTGAAGAGGCCAAGTCGATCGAAACCACCCTCGACGTCGTCGAAGGCATGCAGTTCGACAAGGGCTATCTCTCCCCCTACTTCGTCACCAACACCGAGACCCTCGAGTGCAAAATGGATGACGCCTACATTCTCCTTTACGAGAAGAAGATCAGCTCCCTCAAGGATCTGCTCCCGATCCTCGAAAAGGTGGCCAAGACCGGCAAGCCCCTGCTGATCGTCGCTGAAGAAGTCGAAGGCGAAGCCCTCGCGACCCTCGTCGTGAACAAGCTCCGCGGCACCATCAACGTCGCCGCCGTCAAGGCGCCCGGCTTCGGTGATCGCCGCAAGGCCATGATGGAAGACATCGCCATCCTCACCGGTGGCCGTCTCATCACCGAAGACCTCGGCATCAAGCTCGACAGCCTCGAACTCGCCGACCTCGGCCGCGCCAAGAGCGTCCTCGTCGAGAAAGAAAACACCACGATCATCGAGGGCAACGGCAAGTCGTCCGAGATCCAGGGCCGTGTGAACCAGATCCGCCGCCAGATCGAAGAGACCACCAGCGATTACGACCGCGAGAAGCTCCAAGAGCGCCTCGCCAAGCTGGCTGGCGGCGTGGCCGTCATCCACGTCGGAGCCGCGACCGAGACCGAAATGAAGGAGAAGAAGGCCCGTGTTGAGGACGCGCTGCACGCGACCCGCGCCGCCGTGGAAGAAGGCATCGTCGCCGGCGGCGGCGTGGCCCTCCTCCGAACCCTCCCCGCCATCGAGGCCCTCAAGCTTGAGGAAGCCGATGAGCAGACCGGTGTCGGCATCGTGAAGCGCGCCGTTGAGGCCCCGCTCCGCGAGCTGGCCTACAACGCCGGCGTCGAAGGCAGCCTGATCGTTCAGGAGGTCAAGCGCCGCAAGGGCAACGAAGGCTACAATGTGGCCACCGGAAACTACGAAGACCTCGTCAAGGCGGGTGTCGTCGATCCGAAGAAGGTGACCCGTTCCGCTCTGCAGAACGCCGCCTCCATCGCTGGTCTTCTCCTCACCACCGAGGCGATCATCACCGAGATCCCGGAGAAGAAGGAAAAGCCCGCTGGTGATCCCCACCACGGCGGCGGCATGGACTACTAAGTCCGGCCTTCCTCGCTTCTGAGGAACTGATTAACGAGGCGCAGCCGTTCATTCGGCTGCGCCTTTTTGGTTGGGCCGCGCGAAGACCAACCGGACGGCAATCCAATGTAGACGATGCCGATTCAAAGTTCGTGCCCAACTCAGGCAGGCACGCCGAGGCCCGTAGGGCCGGCATCGTTGTAGTTTCGGTCGACCCACACCACGCAAGCCCCAGCGGGGCGGCATCGTCTGAATCCACGACCACCCCAACGCCCCTGCCACAGACGAGGCCGCTCCTGACGGAGCTCCAAGCCGGTAGCGGACTTGAGATCTACATCGAGACCGCCCCGATGGGACTCGGCTCATCCCATCTCCCATCTCCCATCTGCGATCCCGATCTGCAATTCAGATGCGCAGGAACAACTGGCGGCGAAACATCCAGTAAAGGATCAGCCATTCTACAAATAGCACGGCGGCGCCGTGGAAGAACGGCTCGTAGGCAGCCCCGGCAAAGGCAAAGAACTGCGCGCCCAGATGGGTCACCAGGTTCTTGTGAATGAAGCCATCCCACAGGTGCGCGATGCAGTAGGCGGCAATCGAATTCATGCCCACCACGCGCAGCGGCAGCGCCAGATTCTTCCATCCCTTCCAATCCACAAGGGCGTAGAATCCGGCAAGGAGAAGCAGGCACCAGCCCCCGCTGAACAGCACCCAACTCGGCGTCCAGATGCGCTTCACCACCGGGCAAATTCCCAAGGCGCCAAGTCCCCACCCGAGCGCGAGCGCGACGACGCCCGCGATCGCCAGCCAGCGGATCTTCCCCGCGGCATCACGCGGTCCGCGCAGGACGCCGCCAGCAATCAGACCCAGGATCATCGTCCCGAGCGTCGGAATGAAACTCAGCGTCGAATAGCCGCCGTCATTCACCACCCAGGGCTTGGGTCGGGGAAACCAGTTCAAAATCACCCGATCAGCGGCCCAGGCAAGATTGCTGTTCTTCTGCCAGTGGGCGGCGAACCCGGAAAGCCCGTGATCCTTCAACCAGTCGGTGGAAACTGCCACGCTAGCGTAGTCGAAGTCCGCTCCCGGCAGCGGATAGGCGGCAAACGCGGCCCAGTAGCCGACCAGAATCGCCGTCAGCGCAATCCACTGCGCCCGCACCGATTGCCATCCGAGAATGTAGAGAAAGGTGTAGCCCAGGCCGATCTGCGACAACGTGTCCTCAAAGGTCCAGCGGGTCTGCTGGGATCCGGTGGAACGCAGTGCAACCCCCAACAGCACGAGGATCAGTGCGCGGCCCAATGCGTGCAGCGTCATGCGCCCGCGCGACTGACCCTTGCCCGCGCGGGCGGCAATCGAGAACGGCAGCGCCACGCCGACGAGAAACGAAAACGACGGCTGGATCATGTCGTGCAACACGCAACCCACCCAGGCCACGTGCGACTGCTGAAGATCGAGGAAGTGCCACAGCCCATTTTCCGGAAGCGCGCGGGATACGCGACCGAAGTTTAACACCTCACCCATCATGAGCAGCATCACGAACCCGCGATAGGCATCCATGGAGGCCAATCGCGTCGACGCGGGCGACGCGGCGGTGGGAGACGGGGCTGGGGACGACATGGCGCGAGCATGCGAAGAGCCTGCATTTCCGCCATCCTCTTTTCAGCTGATGTGCGCCAACGACGCATGAACGTTGCCTTCACCCGCGAGGCTCGGCTATCGTTTGCGCGTCAACCCTCTCCCATGTTCGGATTCAAGCCCAAGAACCCGGATGCCCACCGGTATTACCTGTTTCCAGGCCAGGGCCGCGGTGCGAAGCAAAAGTTCAAGCGCCACATGATCGCGGCGCTCGTTACCGCCACGCTGTTTTCAGCGGCGTTGGGCACTCTGCTGTGGTACCTCAACACGAACCGGTGATGCTCCCGCACCGCCGCCTCCTGGGCCTCCTCGTTCTCGCAGCAGCAACGACACTTCAAGCCGATTGGCCGCAATGGCGCGGCCCCACGCGGGACGGACACACCTCTCCGAACGATTCCCTTCCCCGTTCCCTGGCCTCGGAACCCAAGGTCCTTTGGCGCCAGCCCGCCGGACCGGGCCTCGCCTCGCCGCTCATCGTGGGGGATCGCGTCCTCGTGTTTGACGCGCAGGACGGCCAGGAAACCCTTCGTTCCCTCAACGCCAAGACCGGCGTCGAGACCTGGCGTCACGGGGTGGATGTCCCGTTTTCCGATTCCCAGGGACCCACCGGGCCCCGCAATACACCCGTGGCCAACGGCACCCACGTGTATGCCGTATCGTGCCGCGGCGAACTTCAGTGCCGTACCCTTGAGGACGGACACGCCGTGTGGCGCGTCCACTACTCCACGAATCTCGGCGCCCAGTTCATCGGGGAAAAAGGATCGGCACAGGGCGCCAGCCGACACGGGAACAACAGCACCCCGTTGCTCGATGGGAAGCGCCTGATTGCCTGTGCCGGCTCCACAAACGGAGCCAGCGTCGTCGCCCTCGACGCACTGACCGGCGGGGTGCTGTGGAAATCGCAGAACGACGTCGCCGGTTATGCGGCACCGATTGTCGGCACGCTCGCGGGGGTCCGCCAATACGTGTGTTTCACGGCGGAGGCGGCGATCGGGCTAGAGTGTGAAACCGGCAGGCTGCTGTGGCGTCATCCGCTCAAGACGGCCTTTGGTCGCCACGCCGCAACCCCGCTGATCGACGGGAATCACGTCCTCATTTCCACTCATCAGGCCGGGTTGATCGCCCTGGACATCCGCAAGAACGATGACGTCCAGAGCGCGACGCCCGTGTGGACCAATCGGGAGGCCGCCATGAATTTTTCCAGTCCGGTCCAGGTGGGGGTCGGCATCTACGGCCTGGGTGCCTCGCGCAATGTCGTGGCCGTGGACGCGGCGACCGGCGCGACGCGCTGGAGTCAGGACGGCTGGTACACCACCCCGAAGGACAAGGCGTATGGTGGATTCCTCACCGATGGGAAGACGCTGCTGATGCTCACCGACGGCGGGGAGCTTGGCCTGTTCGCGCTGGAGGATCCCGACGGCAGCTCCCTCGGCCGCGCGCAGGTGAGTGGCGCCAACTGGTGCAATCCCGCCTGGTCGAAGGGCCACCTGGTGCTGCGGGATGCCAAGAGCTGGATCTGTCTCGATCTGGGTCCTTGATCGTTCCCCCCTCCCCAAGGCGGAGCGCTTGCCGGGATGGCTTCGGGCGCTAGCCTGATCGCGTGATCTCACTCCTGCTCCGCCGCGCCACGAGTGCCTGCCTTGCGCTCCTGGCGTCCTGCAGCCCACTGCAGGCGCAATCAACAACGGCGCATGGTCCAGAATTCGACGCCGCGGCCAGCGACGCCCGGCGCTTCGAACTTGCCCCAGGACTGAAGCTCACCACCTGGGCGGCCGAGCCACTGCTAGCCAACGGAGTGGCGTTCAGTTTCGACGGTCTCGGCCGCTGCTACGTGGCCGAATCCCACCGCTGGTCGATTAGTGTTTTCGACATCACCCAACACACCAACTGGCTGATCCAGGACATGTCGTTTCGCACGGTTGCGGATCGCTCCGCCTTCCTGCTCCGTCAGTTCGCCACCAACACCGCGCTGCTCACTCACGACAGCGAGATCGTGCGACGCGTGGAGGATCGCAGTGGTTCCGGTCGGGCCGATCACAGCGAAATCGTGGCCGATCACTTCAACTCCGAAGTCGATGGGACCGCCGCGGGCGTTCTCGCGCAGGGCACCAACGTCTGGTTCGCCAACATTCCCAATCTGTGGCGGATCCAGATCGGAGATCGGAGATCGGAGATGGAAGATCGAGGGAAGATGCCGGTTGGCGGCGGGGACGGCGGAACGACCTCTCGCGTCGCTATTGGATCCGGATTCGGCGTGCACATCGGCGTTTCGGGACATGATCTCCACGGACTGATTCGCGGGCCCGATGGACGCATCTACATGAGCTTTGGCGACCGCGGTGTGTGTCTCACCAATCGCGAAGGTATCCGTATCAATCTTCCCGACACCGGCGGCGTCCTACGCTGCGAAACGGATGGACGGAATCTGGAGGTGTTCTGCTTTGGGCTACGCAATCCACAGGAGCTTGCCTTTGATGATTTGGGCAATCTTTGGACGGTGGACAATGACACCGCCGGCGCCGATCCGTGCCGCGTGCTGCATCTCGTTCAGCACGGTGACTACGGCTGGCGCACCAGTTACCAGCACATGGAGGGATTCGGCCCGTGGGTCCATGAAGAACTCTGGAAGGGAGGCCAAGATGGCATTCTCCCGTCCGCCGGCACCGTCAGTCAGGGTCCCAGTGGACTCGCCTTTTATCCGGGAACCGGATTCGGCGACCGTCTGAAGAACACCTTCCTCCACTGCGATTTTCCGGTCGGGGTGATCGCGTTTACCGTGAAGCCGTCCGGGGCGAGCTACCTGGTGGATCGCAAGGAGAAGTTTCTCTGGAACGCCTGGGCCACCGATGTGGATTTCGGACCGGACGGCGCGGCCTACGTGCTCGACTGGGTGACGGGTTGGGGACGGCCAATGAAGGGGCGCATCCAGCGCATCACGCCCACCGCTTTGGCCGCGGCTGAAATCGCGCTGGTTGCCGAGGTCCAGCGACTGCTCGGCGAAGGCATGCAGGGTCGCAATGAAGCCGACCTGTTGACCTTGCTGGGACATGCGGATCGGCGCGTGCGGCTCGAAGCCCAGTGGGAACTCGCCGACCGCGGGATGAAATCACTTCCCGGACTCGCCGCGACCGCGCACGCGACCGGGTCTTTTTTTCAGCGAGTCCATGCCCTGTGGGCCGTGGGTCAGCTTGCCCGCCAATCCTCCGATCGCGGAATCGAATGGGAACTTCCGCTCCTGCGCGTCCTTGATGTCGTGGTTGGCGCGGATCGTCACCTCGCGGTCGAAGCGGCGCTGGTCTTGGACGAGGCGGGAAACGCCGAAGAACTCCGACATGTCAATCGACTCCGGGACCTGCAGTCGGACTCTGACCTGAGCGTGCGTCGACGCACCGGGGCGGTGGCTTCCGCGCTTCCCTTCGGAAAGACGTTCCGTCCCCTGCCCCGTCGTGTCGATCAACTCGCATCAACCGCAACGCGCCTCAGTCAGCCCTGGATTGCCACGCTCCTGAACCAATGTTTTCCGCGCACCTTCAAGGCCGACCCGGAGCCGATCGCCAACGTGGAGCGAATCCTCGCTTCAACAGCCCCCGATCCCTTCCTCGATCACGTGGCGCGGGAGGTCCTCATCGGCGCGGCGGGCCTGGAGGATCTCCACAATCGACACCTTGCCCAAGCCGCCACCAATGCGTCACCCGACGTTCGACGCATCGCGCTGCTGGCCTACCGGCGACTGGGTGAATTTGGCGGGCTGGGGAACCGCTGGCCCGGATTCGATTCGTATCCGGCGTCGGCAGTGGCGCTCTCGCCGCAGATCACCAATTTTCTTTCCGATCCCGACCCTCGATTGGTCATCGCAGCCGGGCGCGCCATTCACGACGTGCCCATCGCCGCCGGCATTCCCGCATTGGCGGCGTTCATCACCAAGGTGGACTGCCCCACCAACCTGATGTCGCGCGCCATCGACGCCGCATTCCGACTCGGCAGCCCGCAACACGCGCAGATGCTGGCGAACTTCGCCAAACGTCGCGACGTTCCCGAGTGGAGTCGCGCCCTGGCCCTCGATGCGCTCGCGGACTGGGAACGGCCGAAGCCGCTGGACCGGGTGATCGGCCTTTGGCGACCACTCGTAGGATCCCGCGATGCCGGCACCCATCTCCCGGCTGACTTGGGCCGCAGCGCCTCGTACGAAGAGGCCATGGCTCTGAAACGCAACGTCCAACCCGCAAAGCGGGCGTTCCTGCGGGTCGCCGATGAGATCCTGGATCCCTCGACGCCCGACGAGAATGGCATCGTGGTTGGCGGCCCCCCGGCTCCGACGCGCGTGCAACTTGCGGTGATCGATACGGCGGTTCGACTCGGAACACGGGAGGCCTCCACACCGCTCTATCAACGCTTCGCCCACACCAACACATCCCCCGAAGTCCGACGCGCCATTGTGGCCGCACTTGCCGAGTTGAAGGCGGCACAGTCCGCGGAGGCCTTGAGGCAGGCGCTGGCGGATCCGGATCCGGCGATGCGGTCGGCCGCAGTCCCCTATCTCGATCGCCTCG
>JANXMD010000048.1 GCA_025354845.1 Verrucomicrobiota bacterium
GGCACCAGCGGGTTTGAAAATCAGCTTGTCCTTGAAGAGATGGGCGGGCTCTCCGTAAAGGGCTTCCACCAATCCCATGAGACGTGGGTTCCGGGCCACGCGCGCGCATATGGGCGCCAGATCAATCACCGGATCGAAGCAGTCAAAACGACACTCACCGGTTTTGACGCAATTCTGCCAACGACATCGGATGTTGTCGGGATCCATCAGATCCGTCCGGTTCAAGAGTTCGCGGGCTTCGACGTCCAATTCCGCTGTCTCGCTAGCCGCGAAAACACCGCGAACCACCGTGAATCCGTCGCGATGGTAGTCCGCAACCTGGAGCGGGGAAATGGGCGGAATCGTCATGGTGTCGGTATCTAATCTGAGACAGCGGCGCAGCGGTCGTCCCGATGCATGCAGTGAGCGGTACGCGCGTCGATCCACAAAAAGCTGCTGGCGCTTTGTCCAGGGTGGGACGCGGCTTCACGTTGAACGGCGCGACCTCCTCGGAGCGGAGGAATTGGTGTTGGTCACCAGCACTCGAATCGTGCCTCCTTCTCACCTATGTGCGCAAGTGCGCATCTGTCGATGCCATCCACCTTCCGTACTCGGGCAAGTGCATCGAGGAGGTCTCATCACCGCGCGGCAAAAACCTCCCGTCACGCGCATGATTTGGAAGTGGCATTCGAGCATTGCCTGTCGGAGGGTTCTTGTATGCGTCTTTTGGCATGTCGTTTTGTTCCACGTGCTCGCCCTCCGGTCTTCCGGCGCTGCCAGTCTTTCTGAGGTCACTTTCGGATGAATTCGGTTGAATCCATCTACTACGTCCTTTCGACGCTTTGCCACCGGCAGTGTGCCCATTGTTACGAGGATCGCTTCCGGCCTTATCACGGCGCTGAACTGGTGGAAGTCGTCGATCAGGCGCGACGGCACTTCAGGCGAATCATTGACCATTTTCCCGAGTCCATGCGGTATCGGATGCCCGAGGGCGTCGCTCCTGGCGAGGAAGTTCCGGAGAAAACTGGCCGGATCATTCTTTCGGGCGGAGAGGTCCTGTTGCCGCAGGTACGCGAGTCTGTGCTGTACCCCGCGATCGAGCAAATCGTGGAGCGATATCGAGCCAGGGGAGGGGTCCATGTGGTGGTCCAGACCACCGGAGATTGCGTCACCGCCCGAATCGTTGAGGAACTTCTCGAGCGGGGTGTCTGGATGATTTCCGTGTCTGGAATGGACGAGTTCCACGAGGGAATGACTGCTGCCCGCCTTTTGGAACTCACGGCGCAGCTGACGGCAGTCTTCGAGGCCGCCGGAATGCACCGCTCGGGACCCCGGGCCACCGATCGAACCTGGCAGGAAATGGAGGGGCCATTTTACAGCTTCTTCGGTGCCACGCCGGAGACCTGGATTGGGAAGATTTGGCCTCGAGGCAGGGCCTGGAAAAATGGCCTCTCGCAGGCGACCGTTACCGACAATTTTTGCAATGCGTGGTCCGGTGGACTCAACTTTCTGAACCTTGGCCTTGCAGGCTCGGAGGTTTCCATAGAGCCCAATGGGAATGTGTATCCCTGTTGCATGAAGACCCGTTTTCCCCTGGGAAATCTCCTGGAAGAACCCCTGATGGACATTCTCGGAAGCTTGCTTGGAAATCCCGCCTTCGAGGCGATTTCAAGGGGTCAGCCGGAGCAAATGGGGGTGCAACAGGGCTGGTCGGAGGAATGGTTCCACGAGAGATCAAACACCACGACGCCTGGCGGAAAGGCCTATCAGAACCTTTGCATTGGCTGCGACCGGTACCATGAGGAAGTCCTCGGGCCGGTGTTGGCGGCCATGCGTGAGCAGCGTTTGGCGGCGCGTTCGACAGGGCGGGCAAGATGATTTCCATGAACCTATTTTTCCGATTCCTGGCTGGGTGCCTCCTGGGACAGGCACTCGTCCACTTCCTTCAAGCTGCCGAACCGGATTGGCCGACATTGGGCGAGCAGGCCCGGGGACAGACAGTTTACTGGAACGCCTGGGCTGGCGACGACCGGACAAATCGGTATCTGGAATGGGCAGCGGCGGAGGTGAAGCGCCGCTATGGGGTCGAGGTCAGGCATGTGAAGCTGTCCGACACGGCTGAGGCAGTAACCCGAGTCTTGGCGGAGAAGGCGGCCGGCAAGTCCGAACAGGGTTCCGTCGATCTGATCTGGATCAATGGCGAAAACTTCGCCGCCATGAAACGGGAGGGCCTTTTGTTTGGACCCTTTTTGCACCGCATTCCCAACTACCGATGGGTGGAAACCAACTCGCTGCCGACGCTGACGGACTTCACCATCCCGGTGGAGGGACTCGAAGCGCCGTGGGGCATTGGTCGGTTTGTTTTTCTCTATGATCGGGCTCGAGTGTCCGCTCCACCGCGAACTCCGGCAGCGCTTCTGAAGTGGGCCAAGGCGAACCCGGGTCGGTTTACCTATCCGCAGCCACCCGACTTTCTGGGGACGACTTTTCTAAAACAGTTGTTGTTGGATTTGACCCCCAATCGACGCGTGCTTTATGCAGCGGCCACGGAGTCGGAATTCGTCCGGATCACCGCACCGCTTTGGAACTATCTCGATGAACTTCATCCCGCCTTGTGGCGTCGGGCGCGTGCGTTTCCGATGAATGGACCCGCGCAGATCCGGCTTCTGGGGGAAAACGAGATTGATGTGGCGATCGCATTTGGCAGCGAAGCGGCCTCTTCGGCGATCCTGACCGGGCAGCTTCCCAATACGGTTCGGTGTTTCGGGTTTGAAGGGGGCACCATTGGAAATGCCAGTTTCCTTGCCATTCCGTTCAACAGCCGGTCGAAGGCCGGTGCGCAAGTGCTGATCAACTTCCTACTCTCGCCTGAAGCTCAAGCCCGCAAGCAGGACCCCAGACTGCTGGGAGGACAAACCGTGCTCGCGATCGACCGACTGGATCGGTCCGACCGAACGATGTTTGAACAACTGCCGAGCGGAGTGGCATCGCTCACGGCCGAGGAATTGGGAACGCCTCTGGCTGAACCGCACCCCTATTGGATGGAGCGTCTGGAAAAGGCGTGGCTTCAACGCTACGGAGTTCGCAAGTAGTCCCATGCGCCGTCTCGGTCCAGGATCGGTTCTGAGTTGGTTTTCTCCGCTGACCCTCGCGCTGTTGTTGGCCCCCATCGTTGCCGGCACGGTGGGAACCCTGCTCCCCGCGCTGGGATACTTTCCTGCGCTGGGGGGCAAAAACGTCAACGCGAATGCGTGGCGGCAGCTTGCGGAATTGCCGGGTCTCGCCACCTCGGTTCGGCTCTCCCTAGTCACCGGCGTGGCGACCACGGCGCTCTCCCTCGCGGTGGCGATCGGCTTTTGCGCGGCGTGGCAGGGAACGCGTTGGTTCCGACTGGGCGAGCGGCTCCTGGCGCCGCTGCTTTCGGTTCCCCATGTTGCAATCGCTTTTGGGATCGCCTTTCTTCTCTCACCCAGTGGTTGGTTGCTTCGGCTGGTCTCCCCCTGGGCCACCGGGTTCACGCGTCCGCCCGACTGGCTGACCGTTCAGGATTCCGCTGGCATCAGTCTTATTCTTGGGTTGGTCGCCACAGAAGTGCCGTTTCTGATGATCATGATCCTCGCGGCTCTCGGACAGGCCGATGCCGACCGAAGCCGCACCGTGGCCCTGACTCTCGGCTATGGGCCGATGACGGGGTGGTTGAAGGGGGTCTTTCCGAGGATTTATCCACAAATCCGCCTGCCGGTGCTGGCGGTTCTTACCTATGGAATCTCCGTGGTGGATGTCGCCATGGTGCTCGGACCCAACACCCCTCCACCTCTCGCGGTTCGACTGGTGCAGTTGTTCAATGATCCCGAGCTGGCGCTACGGTTCGTCGCCTCCGCAGGCGCCTGTTTGCAGTGCGTGGTGGTCCTGGTTGGAATCTTCACTTGGTGGGGACTGGAACAGACTGTCCGCGCGGTTGGAATTCGCTGGGTGACGTCCGGGCACCGTGGACGGCGGGACCTTTTGGTGCGCACCCTCGCGGCGTTATCGCTGTTTTCCGCCGTTCTGGCAGTGGCGGCCGGAGTGTTCGACATGGGGCTCTGGGCCTTTTCCACCTCCTGGCGATTCCCCGCGGTCTGGCCTTCCCAGTTTACGGGTTCCAATTGGACTGAGCACGGTGGCGGATTGATCATTCCATTCACCAACACACTCACGGTCGCCCTCTGCGCCACCGCCGTCGCGCTCGTGCTGGCTATCGGAGTCCTGGAGTATGAAGCGCAATGTGGCCGGCGAACGTGGGCGGGATCCGCCGGGTTCCTTTACCTTCCACTGGTGCTCCCCCAGGTCGGCTTTCTGTTCGGTGCCCAAATCCTGCTGGTATCGGCCGGACTGGACGGACACTGGGGTACCCTGACGTGGATTCATTTCGTGTTCGTGTTTCCCTACGTTTTTCTGTCGTTGGCGGACAGCTATCGTTCCTGGGACGATCGTTATCAGCGGACTGCCTATTGTCTTGGAGCGGCTCCCCTGAGAACCTTCTTGGCGATCAAGCTGCCGATGTTGCTTCGCCCCGTGGCGACGGCCGCGGCGGTGGGATTCGCCGTCAGTGTGGGCCAATATCTCCCGACCCTTCTCGCCGGAAGCGGCCGGTACCCGACTCTTACGACGGAGGCGGTGACGCT
>JANXMD010000064.1 GCA_025354845.1 Verrucomicrobiota bacterium
CGCCGGGCCTTCCAATTCCCGGATACCGAGTGGGCGGAAGGAAGGTTCGAGTATATCCCCAGTGAGCCACACGTCCGTCGGCGAAGATCGCCAGCCGCGCAAAGCGTTCGTAGGTCACGGTGCTATCATAAGGAGAATTGGTCCGAGCCCCCGAAACCGCAGAGATGGCGACCACATTCTTCCACGCGTCGACTGGAACCTGCAGGCCTCGCAGGTCGATCACCCCTCCCGAAACCCGCGGCTTCGGGGCACCGATTGTCACCCCAACCGGATCGCTCGTTGCACTCCCGTCGACGTTTTGAACCACCGCAGTGTAAGTGCCGCTATCGGTGGGATCGGCATGCACCCGGAGGAAAAGCGACGACGTGGCACCCGGAATGATCGAGCCCTCCTTCTTCCACTGATAGGTCAATCCAGTGCCTGCAGCCGTCACCGAGAGTTGCAATACCTCTCCTTCCGCCACAAAAGCGCCTTGAGGGGACCCGGTGATGATCGGAGGGGAGGCGCTCACTCTCAGCGCACTCGCGAGCAACCCAAGCCAGACGACGCACACAACCCAACACCCCGAAGATCGAGTTGGGAATGGGGTTGAGGGAAAGGTGCGGCGAAACATGTAAACTCCCCGGCGTGGGCGGATCTCTTGAGCGAACATCCAACTTGAATTCACCTAGCAAGAATCGCTCCGAGTCTCCACGAGAATGACGCCAATCGCTTTGGGTTTCACTCGCGAACACTTCTTGCCGACCGGGTGCCTGGTGCGATTCTCCCAACACCTCCATGACTCGATTCCTGCGACTTCACTCATTCGCCCTCTTGCTTGGATTCGGAATTCATTTCGCGCTGGCCGACCAGGCGAAGGAGATTCTCCTCTGGCCAGCAGGAGCGCCTGGATCGGAGGGAAAGACCGAACCCGAAAAGGTGCGCATCACCCAGGGCGGCGACCATGTCGTGTCCAGCGTTCACAGGCCATCGATCACGCCGTACATCCCGGATCCTTCGACCGCCAATGGCGCGGCGGTGTTGGTGATTCCAGGTGGTGGGCACAGCGCGCTCTGGATGGATCACGAAGGCTACAACTTGGCGCAGGTGTTGCAGTCCCACGGGACGGCGGCGTTCGTGCTGAAGTACCGGTTGGCTCGTGAAACCAATTCCACCTACACCATCGCCACACACGCACTCGCCGATACCCAGCGCGCGCTTCGGTTGATCCGAAGCCATGCGGCGGAATGGCACGTGGATCCCAAGCGGCTCGGGGCCGTCGGCTTCTCCGCGGGCGGCGAGTTGGTCTGGTTGGCGAGTGATCGATTCGACTCCGGGAAGTCCGTCGCCGAGGATCCTATCGAGCGTCAGCCATCGCGTCCCAGCTTCCTGGGTTTCATCTACCCGGGCCGGTCGGGCGACATCCAGCCAAGCACCAACTCCCCACCCGCCTTCCTCGCCTGCGCCTTTGACGATCGCAAGGACATCGCCGAGGGGTTGGCGGAGGTTTACCTGCGTTTCAAGCGCGCGGGCGTTCCGGCCGAATTGCATGTTTACTCGAGTGGCGGCCATGGATTCGGATTGCGCTCGACCGCAACGCGGCCGGTGAACCAGTGGGCGGATCGGTTCGAAGAGTGGATGGCCGAATCCGGATTCCTAAAGCCCCGCTGACCCACGCGCCGATTTTTACTTCGTTCCCGCCCCTGAACCGTTTCCCCCATGATTGACCGTTCTTTATTTCTCACTCTTGCCCTTCTGCTGTCGGGCACCGCGGTGGAACTCGCACAGGCGCAGTCGAAGCCCACCAACGGGACTCCGACAATCCGGACCAACGTCTTCCGGCCGGCGCCAACACGCTTCCCCAAGCCCGACGTCAAGTACCCGCCTGCACCCGAAGGCGTCCGGAAGGAGGGCGTTCCAAAGGGAGTCGTCACCGACTTCGAATGGCGCGACAGCAAAGCGTTTCCCGGCACGATTCGCCGCTGGTCGATCTACGTTCCAGCCCAGTACGATCCCACCAAACCGGCGGCGCTGATGGTCTTCCAGGACGGTCACACCTACCTCAAGGAAGGGGGCGACTTCCGGGTGCCGGTCGTCTTCGACAACCTGATCGCGGCCCACGAATTGCCGGTAACGATCGGCGTCTTCATCGATCCCGGATTCAAACGGACCAATTTCCCCGCGGCGCCGCGCGGCTGGCAGCCCGAACCCGAGAACCGGAGCTTCGAATACGACACCCTGAGCCCGGCGTATTCCGAACTGCTGCTGAACGAGATCCTTCCCGAGGTGCGGAAACAGTATGCCATCACCGAGGATCCGGAGGGCCACGCCATTGGTGGAATCAGCAGCGGGGGCATTTGCGCGTGGACCGTCGCCTGGACCCGTCCGGAACAGTTTCGCAAGGTCCTCACCCATGTCGGCAGCTTCACTGACATCCGCGGCGGCCACCGCTACCCCGACCTGATCCGGGCTGCAGACCCGAAGCCCATTCGTATTTTCCTGCAGGACGGTGCGAGCGATAACCGCAGCCGGCGTCCGGGGTGGAACTGGGTGATGGGCAACCTCAACATGGCCTCCGCACTGGAAGAGAAGGACTATGACTACAAGTACATCCTCGGCGAAGGGAGCCACAACGGGAACCATGGTGGTGCCACCCTCCCGGACGCGCTTCGTTGGCTTTGGCGCGACTACCCGAAGTGATCGGCAGTGCCGACTCAACCTTCCCGCTTTCGCGTTGACGCCGCGCAGCAAATCCTTGAACAGTACGGCACTATCCCAACACTCCCGATGACCTCATCTCATCTCTTCCCAAGAAGCGCGCGCCGCGCCCGCTTCGGCTTCACCCTGATCGAACTCCTGGTGGTAATTGCCATCATCGCGATCCTCGCCGGCATGCTGCTCCCGGCCCTCGCAAAAGCGAAGCTGAAGGCCACTGGAGCCGCCTGCATCAGCAACCAGAAGCAGCTCATTCTGGGCTGGATCATGTACTCGGGGGACAACAACGAGAAGTTCGTCAACTTCGAGCAAGGCTTCTCAGCCAATGGCATTCCCTGGCGCTATGCGAATGCTCCGACCACTCCGGTCGGTCTGATTCCTGCGGGCACCAGTGCGGAACGCCGCATCCAGCTGACCATTGAGGAGGGCTACCGTCAGGGCGCTCTGTTCAAGTTCGCTCCGGCGCCCGGCATCATCCACTGCCCTGGCGACGTGCGCATGAAGCTGAAGGCAGGGAAGGGCTACACCTACGTCAGCCTGTCCGGCATCGGCACGTTGAACGGAGAAGTGCGGGAAATCTACAAGCAGGCGGACCTCATCCGTCCCTCCGACCGTTTCATCTGGGCCGAGGAGAACGATCCCCGCGGTGAGAACGTCGGCTCTTGGATTCTGAATCAGGGCGGAGGTCCGGATAAGGACTTTGCCGGTGCGTCCCTCATCGACTCGACCGCCAACTTCCACGGCAACGCCAGCACGTTCAATTTTGCCGATGGTCACGCCGAAATGCACAAGTGGGTCGATCTCGTCATGATCAAATACGGAAGCAGCATGGATCAGAACAAATTCGGCAGCTCGCCGAACGACAAGGCGGCCCCCAACGACGTCCGTTGGCTCGCCCGTCGCTATCCGTCCAAGATCAATCCCTAAGACGAAATAGGCTCCCGATGGAGTCGTCAGGCCCCGGGGCATCCCCCGGGGCTTTTTCGTTGCTTGGAGTGCTTCGGACCGCAACGAAAAACCCCTTCGCATCCCTGAGAAACCAGTTGGATTTCGCGCCCCTTTTCGAGCCGGAAAGGCACCGAGTCAACGCCCCTCCACGATGAACTTCTGGAGTTGTTCACAAGTTGTTCAGACTTTGCCTTGACCCCTGTTCCCCGTGCCCGCCATGGTCGTTCTGTGCTTTTGGGCACACTTCATGTTTGCGCAACTTAAAGGTCTCTTCTCTAACGACATTGGGATCGACCTCGGTACTGCCAACTCGCTCGTTTACGTGCGGGATCAGGGGATTGTTTTGCGGGAACCTTCCGTAGTGGCCATCCAGGCTGGCACGACCACGGTCTTGGCCGTGGGCGAGGAAGCCAAGAGGATGTTAGGGCGAACGCCCGGCAACATTGTGGCCATCCGTCCAATGAAGGACGGCGTCATCGCCGATTTCGAGATCACGGAGGCGATGCTCCGACATTTCATTCAGAAGGTTCACCACCGCAAGTTGATCGCCCCCCGGGTCGTGGTCGCAGTTCCCAGCGGTATCACCGAGGTTGAGAAACGCGCCGTGAAGGATTCGGCCACCCATGCGGGTGCCCGCGAAGTCTATCTCATCGAACAGCCCATGGCTTCGGCCATCGGCGTCGGCCTCCCGGTACACGAACCGGCCGGCAACATGATCGTGGACATCGGCGGAGGCACCTGCGAAATCGCGGTCATCTCGCTGGCAGGCATCGTGTTCAGCCGCAGCGTGCGCGTCGGGGGTGACGAATTTGACGACACGATCGTCGCGCATCTGAAGCGTGCCCATAATTTAATGATCGGCGAACGCACCGCCGAGGAAATCAAGATTCGCATTGGTTCCGCATTTCCGTTGGAACAGGAGCTGACCATGGAGGTCAAAGGTCGCGATCTCGCGGCCGGCTTGCCCAAGACGGTCCTTGTCCGTTCCGAGGAAATCCGCGAAGCCCTCCAGGAGCCGCTCTCAAGCATCCTGGAATCCGTCCGCATCACCTTGGAGCGCTGCCCGCCGGAACTCTCGGCCGATTTGGTCGATCGAGGGATCATGATGGCTGGTGGCGGTGCTCTTCTCCGCAACATTGACCGGTTGATCGCGCAGGAAACGGGCTTGCCCGTCCACATTGCCGACGATCCGCTCACCGCTGTGGCTACGGGGACCGGACGGGTGCTGCAGGAACTCAGCTTCCTGAAGCGCGTGGCCTCCAGTTCGACCTCCTGATTTCTTCGGTTCTGCGTTCGCCCGGGATGACTTTGTCCGGAGCGAACCTTGCTGAAACGAGCCCCAACTGTGGCGGCCTGCACCGTGGTGGTGCTGGCCCTGGTCCTGCTGAACCTCCCTGTGGGGGCCGCCAGCCGCGTGAAGCTGGCGTTCAGCGGCCTGTTCTTGCCGATCTTCGGCCTTGCCGGCGCGTCCCAGTCCTTTGTCGACCGCGCCAGCTACTCGCTGCTCACCCGCGACACGCTCATTGCCGAAGTTGAGAGGCTGAAGAAGGAGAACGACGCACTCCTACTCACCGCGGCTCAAGCCCGCGATCTCCTTTCCGAGAACAACCGACTGCGCAGTGCCGTTGGCTGGACCAACCGGGTGCCATGGAAGGCACGACTCACCCGCGTCATTGCCCGCGAACCCACCGCGTTCTGGCGAGGTGCGACCCTCGATTTCGGAGCCAATGATGGGGCTCGGCTCCAGATGCCGGTGATCACCCGCGACGGCCTCGCGGGCCGCATACGGGCCGTGACCGCGTCGCAAGCCCAAGTGGCGCTGCTGGGCGATCCGGAATGCGGTGTGTCGGTGATCGTCCAGGAAACCCGCGATCTCGGGATTCTGCAGGACGTTCGCTCCTCCGCCGCCGGGGATGGAATGGTGACCATTCGGTTGCTGCAGAGTAGTCCGACCGTGCTCGCCGGGCACCACGTGTTGACGAGCGGGCTCGGGGGCGTGTTTCCCCGCGGCATCACCGTCGGAGAAATCGTTGATACCCGGCAGATTGACGGTGGCCTCTACACCGAGGCCCGCGTCCGACTCGCCGCCAACCTCAACCGCCTCGAGGAGGTCTTCGTCTTGCTGCCATGACCCGGATTCCCCTGCTTCTTCTGTTCCTCGTGGCCTGGCTCGCAGTCTTTGCTCAGACCCAGTTTCCCACGGTGACCGATTGGATCGGTTCCCCGGTCTCGATCCTGCCAGCGCTGACCATTTATGCGGCGCTCAGTCATTCGATCGGCATCGTCACTGGGTTTTGCATTGTTTCCGCCCTGTCGCTGGATTCCCTTTCGGCCAACCGGCTCGGAGTAAGCCTCCTACCGCTCTTCCTCTGCGCCTTCGTCACCCATGCGCGGCAGCACCTCATCCTGCGCGACCAGGCCTATGCTCGCTTCTGGCTGGGCCTCGGCAGTGGCGTTGCCGTGCCCCTGCTCACCCGGCTCCTGCTCACCCTGGGGGCACGCCAGCCTCTCGGAGACGTAGTCGGCGTTGAGTTGATTCTCAGCGGCGTGGTCAATGCCGTCGCCTGCCCGCTTTGCTTCGCCGCCTTCGATCGCTTGCGGGAGCTTTTCGAGTACAAGCCGATCTTGGAGTCGAGCTACCGCGCCGACCGGCAGATCAAGCGGGGACGCCATTGAACGCCATCGCGACATGATTGTCTTCGATCAGCTCAACAAGGGGAACCAGACGCTTCGGACCGTGGCGTGGTCGATCCTCGCTGGGATGATGGTGCTCGCTGTCCAACTGGCGCGCCTCCAGGTCGTGTCGGCCGACAAATACCGCGCCACCCTCCAGACCCAGACCTTCAAGACGGTCCGCATCCCGGCCTTGCGAGGAAAGATCCTCGCGGCGGACGGGCGCGAGCTCGTGGGCAATGCGCCACGGTTCCGCCTCGATCTCTACCTCGACGAATTACGGCCGCAATTCCAGGTGGAATACAGCCGACTCAAGCGCGACACCCTCGCCGCCCGCCGCGCGGCCGCTCCACCGCTACCCACCGACGCGTGGTCCCGCTTCAGCGCCCTGTTCCGTCGCGGCCGCTCCGGCCCGCGGCTCTCGGCCGCCGAGATGGATCAAATGCAGCGCCTCGCCCGGTTCCTGGTAGTGAGCAATTCCGTCGCCGGACTCAACGCCAAGCTGGGCACCCAGCTCACCGTCAGTCCCGAAGCACTGGAGAAGCATTACCTCACCCGGCGCTTCATGCCGCTGCCGGTCCTGCCGAACTGCACGCCAACCCAGGTGGCCCTGGTCACCGAGCAATCGTGGAGCCAGCCAGGCATCGCGCTGGAACAGGTCGCCGTCCGCAACTACCGCTACGGCCCGCTCGCCGTGCACTTGCTTGGAAATCTGAAGCGCAGCGATTTGTACGACGACAAGGAAGGCACCTTTGACTATCGGCTTCCGGATTACTCGGGCGCGGTCGGGTTGGAGAAATCCTACGACCGAGACCTCCGCGGGGTGGCCGGTGCCAAGAGCATTTTGGTCAACAGCGCCGGCTACCGGCATCGCCAGGCCGAGGAAATCCTTGAGCCCTCGAAGCCCGGCCGGAACGTCGTGACCACTCTCGATCTGGACCTCCAACTGCAGGTGGAAAAAGCGCTGAACACCGTAAAGGGCGGTGACGAGCGCGGTGCCGTAGTCGTGATGAATCCGACCAATGGCGACGTCCTCGCCATGGCCAGCGCCCCCTCATTCGACCCCACCGAGTGGATCGACTCCATCTCCGCCGAGCGCTACAACAGCTACTTTCTCCAGATCCCCGAGCGCCGGTTGTTCAATCGCGCCTCGTACGGCGAATACGCTCCCGGATCGACCTTCAAGATTTTCCACGCTCTGGTTCAACTCGAGAACGGGCTGAATCCCGAAGAAACGCTGACGGTGGTGCCGGATCCGCGCGGGCGGTCGAAGAGCGCCTACCGAATCGGAACGGGAAAAACCTACGTCGGCGACACCGCCTCCCCGGGCGAGTACAACTTCCACCGCGCGTTTATCAAGTCGAGCAATAGCTATTTTATCCACTACGGGCTGAAGTTGGGATGGGAACGTCTTCTGGGAATCGGTCATCGGTTCGGGTTCGGCGATCCGACAGGCATCCGCATTGGTGAGGAGGCCACCGGCTTTTTCCCCGCGCTGGAAGACGTGACCAAGCGCGGCTGGGGTCTGGGAAACCTGGGCAATGTGAGCATCGGCCAGGAAATCACTGTCACGCCCCTGCAACTTGCCGTGGGACTCAGTGCGGTGGCCAATGGAGGCCACCTGTTCTGGCCTCGTGTGGTTCAACGAATTGAAGCCGACGGCCCACTCACGACCGAACCGTCGGTAGAGGTCAAGCCGGGGCAGATTCGGAACGAGATTCACCTTCCCTCGAGCGCGTTCGACCTGGTTCGGACTGCCATGCGCGACGACGTCGCCGACCCCGAGGGCACCGGCACTGGGGCCCACGTGAAGGATTTCGCCGTCTGCGGCAAGACCGGCACGGCAGAAATCAAGGGCAACGGCCGTAAGGACAAGGTCACCTGGTTCGCCAGTTTCGCGCCCTACGAGGCGCCCCGCTACGTCGTGATCGTGATGGTCGAAAGCGGCGGCTCTGGCGGCGGCACCTGCGCGCCGGTGGCCGGGAAGATCTACCAGTTTCTTCACGATCGCGAACTCGGCCTGGGTCGCGGAGGGCTAGCCGTCAAATGAACGCCCCCCGTTTTCAGCACCGACTCGAGACTCAGGGAGGCCGCCCGTGATGCGCGACTCCGCAATCAAACGCGGCGGCGGAACCGATCCCCTGCTCTGGGCGGCGGCCTTCGGACTGATGCTCATTGGCGCGGCCTTCATCTTCTCCGCCACCGCAGACGCCGATGGCGCGGCGGGACTTTCTTGGTGGCGGTATCACGCCGTGGCCCACGCGCTTGCCTTTGGGGTTGGCAGCGCCGTGGCCGCCGCCCTGTGCATCGTCGACTACGGACGCCTCGCGCGCTGGTCGCTGGTGGCCTACTGGATTTCCATACTGCTGCTCGTGGCCGTGTTCGTGATCGGCGTGTCCCGCAATGGCGCCAAGCGCTGGATTGATCTCGGTCCGTTGCAATTTCAGCCGTCGGAATTTGCCAAGATCGCCTTTCTCTTTGCCCTGGCGAACTTCCTCTCGCGACCGGCCGATGAACTCCGTCTGCCGGGAAATTTCATCAAAGCCCTGGCCATGGCCATCCTTCCCTTCGGATTGATCCTCAAGGAGCCCGACCTCGGGTCCTCGCTGGTGTTCATGCCCACGGCGCTGGTGATGATGCTGGTCGCGGGTGTCCCCAAGCCGATGCTTGGCAGGTTTGTTGGCGGCGCGGGAATCCTCGCGGCACTGATCCTGGTGGACGTCCTCTTCGCCAAGGACGGTTGGAAATTCATCAAGCTCGAGGAGTACCAACGCCGGCGCCTGCTGGTGTACTTCGGCGTCGATTTTGTGCCAAAAGGGTCCACGCCGGAACAGGCACGCCAGGCCCGCCTCCTGCAGCGCGATACCGCGATGAATGTGGATCAGGCGATGATCTCCATCGGATCGGGCGGCATCACGGGCCGTGGATGGCGGCAGGGAACCCAGCATTCGCTCGGATTCTTACCCCGCCTCGGGGCCCACAATGATTTCATCTTTTCGGTCATCGCCGAAGAGACCGGCCTGCTCGGCAGCCTAACCGTCCTCGGCCTCTACGGCATCGTCTTCTTCACCGGCATCCGGATCGCCGGCGAGTCGCGCGACCGTCTTGGACGCCTCCTGGCGGTCGGCGTAACCGCTCTGCTCTTTACCCACGTTTTCGTGAACATCGGCATGAACCTAAGGCTCATGCCCGTCACCGGCATCCCGCTGCCGTTACTCAGCGCGGGCGGCACCTCGGTCCTATGCTCCCTGGTCGCCATCGGAATCCTGCAAAACATCCACCTCCACCGGCGCCACTACTGACCCTCTGGAGTTCGTCAACCACACCATGAGCCATCAAACATTCAAACGCGGGCGCGGCCCCATGCGCTTCAAGCCGACCCGCGGAATCGGCACCCCAAAGCCGAACCGTGCGGCGGCCAGCGCCCGAGCCGAAGTCCTCGGCGAAAAGACGTCCGAAGACCGCCTCTTCGACACACGTCGCCATGAAATCGAAGTACGCCGCTCGGAAAACATCGCCGCCGGACTGCCTGAAGACGCCGCCGACGCGCCAGAACTGGAATCCCTGACCGCGGGCGGCCGTGATCAGCGGTTCCGTGCCCCCGACCTCAGCAAGCCCGCCCACGCCGAGGAGGAAGACGATGCACCGCCGGCGCAAAACCAACCCAAGGAGCGCGAGCCAAAAACGCTCTTCGACAAGGCCCGAGCCGCCGTCAAGCAGGTCGTCCGCAAGGTCAAACAGTTGATCAAGCCCGAACCCAAGAAGTCGGTCGAGGTCATCATCAACACCGAGCCACTCGAGACGCGCGTGGCGGTGCTCGTCGACAGCAAGCTCGAGGATTTCACCGTCGAGCGCACCAACACCGAGCGCCTCGTTGGCAGCATCTACAAGGGCAAGGTCCGGAACCTGGAGGACGGTCTCAAGGCGGCCTTTGTGGACATCGGCTTCGAGAAGAACGCCTTCCTTCACTATTGGGACATCATCCCCAGCGCCTTCGACTCGAGCGTTGAAATCGTCGAACGCGATGGCGACCGCAGCCGCCGCAAGGAAAAGCCGAAGATCACCCAGAAGGATGTTCCCAAGCTCTATCCCGTGGGCAGCGAGATCATCGTGCAGGTCACCAAGGGCCCAATCGGCACCAAGGGTCCGCGCGTCACCACCAACCTCTCCCTCCCGGGACGCTACCTCGTCCTGCTCCCCAACTCCGATCAGTCCGGCATCAGCCGCAAGATCGAAAACGGCGAGGAACGTCAGCGGCTCAAGAAAATCGTCCGCGAGCTCACCTTGCCGGATGGCATGGGCGTCATCGTCCGCACCGCGGGCGAAGGCAAGCTGAAGCGGTACTTCATCCGGGACCTGGCCATGCTCCTCGACGAATGGAAGGCCATTCAGGAACGCATTAACTCCCAACCGTTGGCGACCTGCGCCTTCCAGGAACCCGACCTCATCGAGCGCACCGTCCGCGACTTCCTCACCGAGGAGGTCACCCGGATCGTCATCGACGACAACCGCCATTATGAGCGGATGCGCGACAACATCGGGCGCATCAGTCAGCGCTCGGCCAAGAAGGTCCACTTCTACAACGAGGCCCAGCCTCTGTTCGACCGCTTCAACATCACCAAGCAGCTCGAGGCCGCGTTCGGTCGCCAAGTGACGCTGAAGAGCGGTGGCTACCTCATCATCGACGAAACCGAGGCGCTGGTGGCGATCGACGTCAACACCGGCAAGCACAAGGGTTCGAAGGACCACGATCAGAACCTGCTCAAGGTGAATCTGGAGGCGGCCGACGAAATCGCCCGCCAACTGCGCCTGCGCAACATGGGCGGCATCATCGTGCTCGACTTCATCGACATGAAGTCACGGGGCGATCAACAGCGCGTGTATCAGCGGATGAAGGAGAATCTGCGCCGCGACAAGGCCAAGACCCACGTGCTGCCGCTGTCGCAGCTGGGCCTGATGGAGATGACCCGCCAGCGCCACACCGAGTCCATCGCCGCGGCGATGTACGTGGACTGCCCGAACTGCAAGGGCCGCGGCGTGATCAAGAGCCCCGAGAGCATGAGCGTGGAAATTCAGCGCAAGCTGACCCAGATCATGAAGTCGCGGCCGCGTGACGAGAGCGACTTCCAGCTCCGTGTGCACTGCACCCAGCTGGTGCTCGACCGCCTCCGCACGCAGGACGAAAAGCTGCTCATCGAATTGGAGAAGAAGTTCTTCGCCAAGCTGAGCTTCCGCCCGGAGTCCGACTACAACCACGAGCAGTGGGCCATCTACAACGCGATGAACAATCAGGAGCTGGCCAAGAGCCAGGGCTGAGTACCGTCGATTCGCACTTCAGAGGCCGCGTCCGGTTGGAATCCGGGCGCGGCCTTTCTATTTGAGGGTTCCGGTCAACCTGTTATCGAAGTGAAATCCGGTCACGGTTCCCTGGCTTCCGACCACTGGGGTTCAGCCACCACACGTTCCTAGGACCCCACTTCCACTCCTCTCCACCCCACCGCATGAGCTCCAAACTCCCTGTCTTCCTGCTCGGCGCGGCCGCCGGCGCTGGCCTCACCTTTTTTGTGGTCACCAGCCAGTCCCAAAAGGCCGCATCGGCCTCCGAAGAGCGGGCCGCCGCCGAAGCCGCCGTACGGAGCGCCGACTCGAGCAACCACCTGGTGGTCGTTCAGCAGCAATTGACCCTGGCGAAGGTTCACACCGACAAACTGGAAACCGACAACCTCCAGCTGGCCAAGCGGGTGCAGGACTTGATGCAGCAGACTGCGAATACTTCCGCCAAGCCCAAGGCTCCGGCCAATCCTCTGGCGGCCATGTTTGGCGACAGCAGCGACACCAACGGTCCCGGCGGCGCCATGCAGCAGATGATGAAGGCGGCGATTGAGCAGCAAATGGAGGGCAAGCTCACGCGAATGAAATCCAAGTTGAACCTCACCCCGGATCAGGAGAAAGCCGCGAGAGAGATCCTTGGCCGCGGTATGCGCCAGGGGCAGGAAGTCGCGGCCCGCATGCTGAAGGGCGACGCCAAGCCCGAGGAATTGGCAAAGGGAGCGGGCAATCCGGATCAGGAACTCAAGGCCTTGCTCACTCCGGAGCAGCAAACCGGATATGACCAATTGAAGCAGGAAGAGATCACCAACAACGCCCGCCTGATGGCCAACTCCGAGCTGTTGCAGATGCAGACAACGCTCGGCCTCGACACCGCCCAACAGGACAAGGTGTTCGCCGCGCTGTACGAGCAAAGCCGGTCCCAACTGGCTGGTTCCCAGACTCCGAACCCGGACGCTGCCGCCAACCCGTTTGGAGTCGTGACCGACATGATGCAAAAGAAGTTGGATGCACTGAAGGGAGTGCTGACCGACGAGCAATTCGAGAGCTACCGGAAATTCCAGGATCAGCAAATGAAGATGATCCAGTCCTTCCTCCCCAAGGATGGAAAGGCGGCGAACGTCACCCTGCCGCAGGTCCAGGTGATTCCGAAGCCGTGACGGTTGATTGGATGGAACCGCTCGCCAAGCGAGTGGTGATCGACTGTCCGGGCCGCACCTCGCCGGCGGCCCGCACGACCTGGCCAGTGCCGGCGTCGAGCGTGATGGAGTAGCCGCGCTCCAACACTTGCTGCGGTGAGAGGAGGCGGAGCGCAGATCCCTTGGCGGCAAGTCGCTCGTTCAACCCCATCCACCGTCGACGAGCCGAAGTTCGAAGACGGCCGACAAGCTGAAGCAGAACCTCCTGCCGGCGCAGCAGCGCCTGGGCCGGTCGAACTGCGGAGAGTCGGCGTGCGAGCGACGTCAACGCTTGGCGATGCGGTCCGCTAGTGAAGCGAAGCCGCCTCGCCAGAATCAGGGACAGGTCATCCAAACGCTGGCCTTGCTGCTCCAGCATGCGCCGCGGATGCACGCGTGCCAGGCGCGCCGTGAGCACTCGTTCCGCCTCTCGCGATTGCCCGAGTTGACGCTGGAGCCGCAGCCGGATTCGCACCCGCGCGGCCTCCACTCGGCCCGACGCCTGGACAAAGCCCTCGGTCAACAATTCCGCCGCGGCACTGGGTGTGGCCGCACGCAGGTCGGCAACGAAATCGGCGATCGTGAAATCGATTTCGTGCCCTACCGCCGAGATCACGGGGACTCGCGACACCGCAATGGCCCGCGCCACCGCTTCTTCGTTGAAGCTCCAGAGATCTTCGAGCGACCCGCCGCCGCGCGTGATCAGGATGACATCCAGCGGATGCGTCTCCGATAACCGGTTCAACAGGGCGATCGCGTCGACAATCTCGGCTGCGGATCCGGTACCCTGCACGCGCACCGGCGACAGGATCCACTCAATGCCGGCGAAGCGGCGTCCGGCGACATGCAACACGTCCTGAAGAGCGGCGCCCGTGGGCGAAGTCACCACCGCCACCCGGCTGGGATACCGGGGAATCGGGCGTTTGCGGGCGGGATCAAAGAGGCCCTCTGCGGAGAGTTTAGCCTTCAGTTTCTCAAACGCCGCCTGCAACGCTCCAATGCCCTCCAACTCCAACGACGAGACCCGGAGCTGATACGTGCCACGCGGCTCATACACCGTCATATCGCCACCGACAGTCACCCGCGCGCCGTCGCGCAGCCCCGCGCGATCCACCCCGGCCTGGCCGCGAAACAATACACAGTTCAACTGGGCCCCGGCGTCTTTCAGGACAAAATAGGCATGACCCGAGGACTGCAGCCGCCAGTTGGAAATCTCTCCACTGACCCAGAGCGAACCGAATTCTTTCTCAATCGAACGCTTAAGCCGTCCGGTGAGGTCGGACACCGACCACACCGTGCGCGTATCCGCTGCGGGAAAGAGTTCCCCGAAATCCCACTGGTTTTTGGACGAGCGCGCCATCAGTTCGTCGGAACGGTGCCGCGGTTCACTGGCGGGGTCACCAGGATTTCCCGTCCACGCGCCTCCTGCTGAAGTGCGTCCAGTCGACGCCGTAGAGTGCGATCGTCCGGCCAGGCTGAGGCAAATCGCAGCAGCATCCGCAAGCGCACCTCGGGATTCGGATCCTGCAATCCAGCAATGCCCTCGTCCACCATTCGCAGATGGAGATCGCCGTTGGTCCAGGGATCCAGCGTTCCGAAGGATGCAAGACAGAGCATGATGGCGGCGTGATTGGCCCGCGTCGGATCGGTCGCCGCTGCCAGCAACACCGGCAGCACTTGGTTTCGCTGCTGATGGCGCTCCAGCCAGGCGCGGGCAAAGATTCCGTTCCACCGACTGTCATGCGGCCGCGGCAGGGCGACGGCGGATCGCAGCCCTTTGGGAACATGATCCCAGAGCCAACGATGCGCCGGAAGCCAGCCGGAATCGGGGCGAATCATCACCCGTGCCAGACCGGCCGCGGGCACGTCGTCAGTAGAGATCAGCCGCCCGGGAACCTGAGCCGGCTGACGGGCAAGCCAGGAGGCCGCCTGTCGTTCTTCGCGTTCTCCGGGATCGAAAACTCCCGTGCTCCAAATCACCCCGATAAACACCAGGATCGATCCAATCACGGTACCAACCCAAAGCCCTTTTTGGCGGACCTGGCGGCCACGAACCCTGTCTGGTTCAAGAACTGGGACGGTCGGGATCACACCAGCATCACCGACTCGGAGACACGCCGGATGGATCGGGCGGTGCCGGTTTCGGGATCGATCTCCACGAGGCACCCGTTGAGCTTCACATCCGTTTCGCAGACGCCGAATTTTTGCGGCGTCAACGTGAGGAACCGCTCCACCACCGGCGGCCATTCGCGTCCCAGCACCCCACCATGTCCGCCGGTGAAGCCGGCGTCGGTCAGACACGCCGTGCCCCGGGGTAGGATGCGTTCGTCGGCCGTTTGAACGTGCGTGTGCGTGCCCACGATCGCGCTGACCCGTCCGTCGAGAAACCAACCGAGCGCAATCTTCTCGGAGGTCGCCTCGGCATGAAAATCGATGAAGATCAGCGGGGATCGCTTCCGCATTTCGGTGACGAGCGCCTCGGCCACCGTGAAGGGATTTTCGAGCGCCGCCATGAAGGTTCGACCCTGCAGATTCAGCACTCCGAGATCCGGCAATCCCGGCTTCGACACCCAGGTCATACCCCGCCCCACAACCCCGGCGGGGTAGTTGGCAGGACGAAGAAAACGGGACTCGTGCTCCAGCAACTGGGTCACCTCACGCTGATCCCAAAGGTGATCGCCGGTGGTCAAGACAT
Source organism: Verrucomicrobiota bacterium (assembly GCA_025354845.1). GTDB lineage: Bacteria > Verrucomicrobiota > Verrucomicrobiia > Limisphaerales > UBA9464 > CAIVQB01. The sequence goes on from JANXMD010000064.1 coordinate 15,517, forward strand.
CGGCACCGGCAGCCAATAATTCCCGCGCGGTGCTGAGCGTGATGCCCGCGCCACCCGCCGAGTTTTCAGCATTGCAGATGACCACGTCGACTTTTTCGCGCTCGCGCAGTTCGGGCAGCACTCGACGTACGGCACGCCGGCCGGGTTCGCCCACCACATCACCAATGAACAGGACTTTCACGTGAGACTGACCCTGCCTTCGGAGCGGTCGGCGGGCAAGGGGGCTCGGCGTGCGATTCCCAAGCCGGCGCCCTCGTCTCGCCGCCGGAAAAAGTCCCTCACCGAACCCGGTTTTTTTCCTTGGGCCAGCTGCAAGGGATATCCAGTGTCGGGGTATGAAGCTCACCTCCGTCGCCATCGCCGCCCTACTCTGCCTGCGTGTCGCCGCCTCACCCGCAGGAGACATGGCCGCCGCCGCGCGAAACTTCCTGGCCGCACTCAACGACGATCAACGCTCCAAGGCCGCCTTCACCTTCGACTCCGAGGAACGGTCCAACTGGCACTTCGTTCCCCGCGAACGCAACGGCCTCACTGTGAAGGAAATGATCCCGGCTCAGCGGCACCTGGCGTTCGCCCTGTTGAATTCCGGGCTGAGCCAGCGCGGCTTCGGTCAAGCCACCACCATCATGAGCCTGGAACAGGTGCTGCAGGAGATGGAGGGACCGAGCCGCAAGTTTCCCCGCGATCCGGAACTGTATCACGTGAGTATCTTCGGCACCCCCGACGAGAAGGGCACCTGGGGTTGGCGCGTGGAAGGCCATCACCTGTCGGTCAACTTCACCGTCGTGGACGGCACCGTCGCCGCCGGCACCCCGTCCTTCATGGGCACCAACCCGGGCGAGATTCGCAAGGGGCCCCGCGCCGGCCTGCGCGTGCTCGGTGGCGAGGAGGATCTCGGTCGCGAATTGGTGAAGTCGCTGAACGAGAAACAACAGGCGGTTGCCATCATCGATTCCAAGGCCCCAGACGAGGTCACCACGTCGGACGTCCGCAAGGTGACCCCGGGCAAGCCCTCGGGCATCTCCCTCGGCGCCTTCACTGCCGCGCAGCGCGAGACCGCGATTCGTCTGATTCGCGCGTACGTCGACCGACTACGCGGCGAGGTGGCGGCGGCGGACTTTGCCAAGATTCAGAAGGCGGGTGTCGACAAAATTTCCTTCGCCTGGGCAGGCAGCCTGGAGAAGGGGCAGCGGCACTACTACCGCATCCAGGGTCCGACCTTCCTGCTGGAGTACGACAACACCCAGAACGACGCGAACCACGTGCACGCCGTCTGGCGCAATTTCGAAGGCGACTTCGGCCAGGATGCCCTCGCCGCCCATTTGAAGGCCGAGCACGCGAAGTAATTCCCGCGTAGCCGCCGAGGTGAGGAGGCGGGGCACACCGCTCGTCCCAACGCCCCCGCGTTTGATCCGCGGGTCCAAGTCGCGTGAGGCCCCGATTCGCCTCGTTCCCTCGTCGGCTACCTTCTCAGAATCCCCGAGCGACAGCGCCGGCGATCAACCAGGGCGGTTCGCCTACCCTTCCAGTTCTTCCACCTTCCCGCCGCCTTCGACGGGACTGCGGGACGCCTCCACCTTGAGGTAGTGCAGCACCACCGGGGCAAAGATCATGCCTGGGATGCCCATCAGGCGTTCACCAACCACCAGTCCGATGAGGGTCAGCCACATCGGATTCTTGATGCGATCGCCAATGATCTTGGAGTTGAGGAAGTACTCCAACTTGTGGATGACGACCAGGAACACCAGAGCCGCCAGGGCCATGGCCGGAGAAATGGTGAAGCCAACCCCGATGATCAGCGCGTTGCTGAGCAGATTCCCCAGGATCGGCAGCAGGCCGAGTCCAAAGGTCAGCGGGATAATGATGGTGACGTGCGGATACTGATTCCACAGCAGGAACACCGTCGTCAGCACGGTGTTGATGCAGGAGATGGTGATCTGCGCCCCAATGACCGTGGAGAAGCTCTTGTAGAAGGCCTTGAACCGGATCGCGAGCTCGCGGCTCACCGCGGCGTAGAGATTGTCTCGGCCGGGATCGGCAGCCGGCTCGCCGCCAAATTTGGAATCCAGATACAGACTCGCGGCCACCACCAGACCGGCAACCAACGACGCAATCTCAAACGCCGCGCCACGGGCGTAACTGCCGACGTTGGACATCTTCTCCTTGGTGGCGTCCAACGCCACGGTCTTCAGACTGGCCAGATC
>JANXMD010000066.1 GCA_025354845.1 Verrucomicrobiota bacterium
ACGCTTGGCGTTTACAAGGGCACTGCGCTGGATGCGCTCCAGGAAGTGCAAAGCAACGACAACGATTCAGACCAGGCCGGTGCGGACCAATCCAGCCAGGTCACATTCCCGGCCACGCTCGGCACGCGCTACCTCATTGCCGTGGACGGCCACTACTCGGATTCGGGCACGATCAAGTTGAGCATTTTCCCGGGCGATCCCCCGTTAAACGACAACTTTGACGACCGATTCCCGCTTACGGGCTTCTTTGCCAAGGTAAAGGCGTCGAATGTCAACGCGACGAGTGAACCGGCGCGGGGTGAGAAACTCCTCGCGTTCACCAACACCGTCACCGGCGACTTGGATTCAGGCAGTGCCGGCTATTCGGTATGGTGGACCTGGACGGCTCCCACCAACGGTCAGGTGAAAATCTTCACCTCCGATATCACCTCGGATACCACCTTCGATATCAGTTTCGACACCCGGCTCGGCGTATTCACGGGCAATGCGTTGGATCGGCTCCAGTACATCGCCGCGAATGACAACCGCGGCGGATCGGCCTTCGGTTATTCAAGCTTCGTCCGCTTCCGGGTCACCGCCGGCACCGTCTACCAAATCGAGGTGGATGGCGGTATCTATGGCAGCCGCTCGGGCGCCTTCACACTGAATCTCCTGCTGGAACGGCCGCCGTTCATCGTGCCCGGTACAACCGTCCGTACGGCAGCGGGCGATCTACGGTTCCAGGTGCAGGGGCTGCCGGGAGTCACCTACCAGGTCCTGTCTTCCACCGACCTGAGCACTTGGACTCCGGGCGCCACCATGACACCCGACACCGAGTTCTTTACGGTAACCGCCCCACCCAACTCCGGCGTCCCCCACCGCTTCTACCGCCTGATTACCTCCGACTGAGTTCAAATCATCCCAACACCTCGCGCCGCTGAAGCAACCGTTCCTCCAGCGCCTCCTGCTTATCCGCCAGCAGCCCTTCCTCCGCCGCGCGGACTGCCTCACAAAGATCGGCGGCTTCTTCCAACCGGGGGAGGCTCACGTAGTCGGCTCCAGCGGCGCGCAATCTCCCCACGTCGCTCAGTAGGTCCGCGGGCGCGATAAGGCGGGCGGTGGGATTCAGTTCGCGGAGTTGACGCACCAGCTTCTCGTTGGTGGTGCCCTTCAACATGCTGTCGGAGATGGTGCACACGATGACCCTGGCCAGTCCGATCCCGGCGTGCGCGAGTGTGTCCCGCTGACTGATATCGCCGTAGATGGCTCGCACGCCGCGTTGGCGGAGTTCCTCATGAACTTGCGGATTGAAGTCCACGACGGTAACGCCAGGCAGCAGGTCCGGCGCATGCCGAGTCAGCTCCTCCAGCAGCGAGCTGGCGCTGCGGAAGAATCCCAGGATCACGATGCGTGATCCGGTATGCTGACCGCTGGCTACCTCCTGACGCCGCAGCATCTGCGTGCGACCGTCGTCGAGATCCGTGAGCCCCCACCGCTTCAGCCGGGGAATCAGCCAGCGCACCAAGGAGTCGGAGCGCGCCATGCCGAAGGTGGACAACACCGCGAGACCCACGAACGCGAGGGGAACGGCGGCAGCGGTCCGCTCCGAGACATGCTTCGACTTCACCCCGAGCTCGAGCACCACCAGCGAGAACTCGCTGATCTGCGCGAGATAGATCGCCGGCAGCAGGCTCAACCGCAGACCGGAGTCCATCCGGTACAGCGGAGTGAAGGTCGTAACGAAGCGGCTCAACACGGTGAATCCCGCGACACCCGCCGCCAGCAGAACCACCGACCCGGTCGGCATTGGAATCTTCAGGCCCAGCCCGACGAAGAAGAGCGTAACGAAGAAGTCGCGCAGGCTGGTGACCTTTGCGGTGACATCCAGCGCATAGGGAAAGGTGGACAGCGCCACCCCGGCGATCAGTGCGCCCATTTCCCGCGAGAGCTGCAGACGCTCACCCAGTTCACCGACGAGAAAACACCAGGCCAAGGCGCCAACCAGCACCAACTCCGGCAGGCGGGCCACGCGATGAAACAACTTCGGCAACACGTAGCGACTCACCGCCAGGGCTGAAACCACCAGCACGAGTACCCGCAGGAACGACATGCCCAGCACGGACAGCTCCAGGTGATCCAGGCTGGGCTGCACCGCGAGAAAAAGGATCGCGGCCAAGTCCTGCAGGACCAGCACGCCCAACGTCACGCGCCCCGCGACCGTGTCCAGCTCGTGCTGATCGTGCAGCACCTTGACGATGATGACCGTGCTGCTGAGGGCGGCGGCGAACGCCAGGTAAAGCGCATCCCAGCCCCTTCCCGCACCGAGGGGAAAGCCGCACAGGCGAAACGCAATCAGCCCGATCAACGCGCCGCCGACAATCTGGACCAGCGCGGTGACGGTGATCGACTTCCCGGCCGCGACGATCTTCTTCAGGTCGATTTCGAGGCCAATCATGAAGAGCAGGAAAATCAATCCCAGCTCGGAGATGGTGCCAATGGCCTCGCCATCGCGAACCCAGCCGAGGGCCGACGGACCGATGACAAATCCGCCCACGAGATAGGCGAGCAGCGGCGGCTGCCGCAGCCACTGGGCAACCACCCCCAGCAGCCACGCGGAACCAATGCTCAGGGAGATGTCGCGAATGAGTTCGTGCATTCATCGGCGTGAGGCGCCGAACCCAGACGATGCGAAGCCTCTCCCCCTCCGCCAACGTTTTCTTTCCGCCCCTACCCGGAGCGCGGGCATCCTGCCGGCGAGTGGTATTCAATCCGAAAGCCGGAAGTACAGAGCGGTTCCGCCGGTCCCAAGCGTCACGGTATACTTGGTGCCTTCCGGCAGGGGCACAACGTCCAGCGCCGTCCAGTGCGCTGGCGCAAGAGCCCCGGTACCTTCCAGAAAGAAGTTGGTGCTGCCGGCGATGGGCCAGGAGAGGACCACAGCCAGATTCACCCGCTTTACGGACACGCTCGGCGCTGGCGGCCTCAAGACGTGAATCGTTACCGAGAAGGTCTGCGCAGGTGCCCCACCGCCTGGCGGCCGATTTTCGAACGTGAGGACGGTGTCGTCAGGCTTGGCTGCCAGGAAGGGGAAGACAAAGGTGCCACCAACCCCCACCCCACCGCCGGAAGCGGCCGTGTAGGTCACCGGCCCGTTGGTCACAACCGACCCGCCAATGGCCGTCGCGAACCCCCACGCGTAGCCGGTGGTGATGTTCCCGCGCAGGTTGACCGTTACGGATTGTCCGACGACGGCATCGGCTGTGGTGCCATTTTCAGCCTCAGTCAAAACCAGCGTGCCAGGCACAATGACTTGCGCCACGGCGGGGGCGAGGAAATCCATCACGCCAAAAGCGACAAGAACCATGCGAAAGGGGGAGAGGGACGAGTTCTTCATCGGGGTCTCAGGGATACCGCTGGTGTGGTCGAGGTCGCAAGCCGATTGGCCACCTCCGCCCGCGGGCTCGCCGATCGGCTGGGACTTTGAGCGGACGATTGCGGCAAAGGAGCCATTTCAGCTCTGGGACGATCGTCGAGACCGACGTCTCAAAATTGGACTCAAACTCGCCAAGTGAACGGGCTAAACTGCGCGAA
>JANXMD010000076.1 GCA_025354845.1 Verrucomicrobiota bacterium
GCGCTACCTGGCAACGCTCGGTCGTCACCGGGAAGGCCACCAGCTCGGTCTTGTACCTGTATCTGGAAAACATTGGGGATGCCTACGTTGACGACGTGCGCCTCGTCGCCGGTACCGATCCCGACGCGGGGGCCAATTTGCTTACCAATGGCGACTTCGAGACCGCCTTTCCCGGTGCCTGGACCGTGTCGGATAATCTCAAAGGTTCGAGCCTGACCAACAATCCCGTTCATGCCGGCAAGAGTGCGCTCCATCTCGTCTCCACCGCGGCTGGAACCACTCGCGCCTCCTCGGTGTTCCAGGACCTCTCGGCGTCGAGTCCGCTGACTACGGATGCGGTGTACACTTTGAGCTTCTGGTATCTCCCGAATCCCGCGGGCGGCAAACTGACGCTCCGCTTGTCGGGCGCGGGCGGAAGCGCAGCCCCGATTCTTTCATCCGTCGATCTCAAGCCCACCACCACACCCGTCGCCCGCTGGACTCCGGGGGCCGCCAATAGCGTCGCCGCGTCCCTTCCGGAATTCCCGCCGGTTTGGATCAACGAGATCATGCCCGAGAACGCCACTGGCATCTCGGACATTCGTGGACGCCATGGTCCATGGGTCGAACTCGTGAACACCGGCCTCACCCCGGTCTCGCTCGACGGCTGGTTCCTCTCCAACGCCTACACCAACCTGCCCGCCTGGGCCTTCCCCGCCGGAACAGTCGTGTCGCCCGGCCAGTTCCTCGTGGTGTTCGCCGATGGCAATCCCGCTGATTCCTCCGCCGCGGAGCTTCACACAAACTTCCGCTTGTCCTCCGGCCAGGGAAACGTCGCGCTGAGTCGCACCCAATTAGGCGCCCCAGCGGTGGTGGACTACCTCGACTACAGCGGCACCCTGGCCGACCGATCCTACGGGCGCGACCCGCTGGACTTCCCGTTCACGGCGGGACTGCTTACCAGCGCCACGCCGAACGGTCCCAACGGCATCATCACCAGCAATCACCGGCCGACGCTGAATCATCTCGCCGATCGCCTCGTATTGGCGGGAACTCCGGTGGATCTGCAATTCACCGCCACCGATCCCGACCCCGCCCAAACGCTCACGTTTTCCCTGCTCACGCCCATTGCCGGGGCGACCCTGGATCCCGTCACGGGCCACTTCCACTGGACGCCCACGCCCGCCCAGGTGGGTCTGGTGTCGGTGCGGCTCCAGGTCACCGACGACGGCGCGCCGCCCATGTCTGATGCCACCACCGTTCAACTGCAGGTGAGTGTCTCTGACTCCTTTGCCCTCGAGGCTCGGTCGATCGCGCCGAACCGTATCGAAATCCGCTGGCCCGCCGATGCGGGATCGCGCTACCGGGTCGAGATTCGAGACACGGTGACCTCAAGTTGGACGCTTTTGACCGAAGTCACGGCAACCACCGCCATCGGAGTGTTTCAGGAAACCGTTCCCACCGGGCCGGCACGCTTCTACCGGATCGTGCTACCCTGATCAGGCACCGACACCCCGGTTGGCTCTCCAAAGCAGGAGGCCGCCGGTGGCTTGAAACAGAAAGTTCGGAATCCAGAAGATCCACTCGGGATGCCATGCCGGATGGGTCTCGAGGGCCTGTCCGAGGACGACGAACGAGTAGTAGACCGCGAGCAGGAGCAGCGCGAGACCGACCCCAATGTTGGTCTCGCGCCGATGCGTGCGAATGCCCAACGGGATGCCAACCAGGGTGAATCCTACACACGCAAACGAGAAGGCGACCTGGCGGTGAAGCTGTACATTAATTGGCGTCACATCCATTCCTCGCGACAACCGCTGCCGGCGCTCCGCGGCCAGTTGGCGAAAGGTCATCTCGTTGTATTTCAGGGCGCGCGACTCACCGCCGGGACGGTCCCACACCTGCCGGTGTTCCGACTCCTTGAACCCCCGCCAACCCTCGGGACTGAGATAAACGCCATGGAGGTCATGCAGCACGAGCTCAGGCTTACCGTCCGCACCCTTGGGCAGCACCTCGGCATCGCGCGCGTTCACGATCAGATTCTCAATCCGTTCCGAAACCCCGGCGACAACCCGGTTCGTCGTTCCCGAAATGAGGATGTCGTGCAGCTGATTCCCGCGCACCTCGCGGGCGTAAAGGGTGAGATTGTCTCCCAGTGACACGTAGCGTCCCTCGGGAATCAGTGAAGCCACAGGCTGCTGGAGTACGGAATCTCGCAGCGCTTTGAAGGCGACCCGGGAAGCCGGCGCCACTTCGAGATTGATCCAACCGCAGAGCGCGCTGAAGAGAATGGAGAGCCCGACGACGGGCGCAACCAGCGCAACCAGACTGACCCCGGCCGCCCTTGCCGCCGTGAGTTCCTGATCGGCGCTGAATCGCCCAAAAACCAGCAGCGACGCGGTCAGCATCCCGATGGGCAGGGAGAACGCCAGGACGAAGGGGATGAGCAATCCCAGGGCACGGAGCAGAAGCCAGGGCGAGGAATGTCCCTGGGCGACAAACTCCAGGAGGTCACGCAGCACGTTGCCCAGGAGCAATACCAGCGTGAACACCGCGACGGTGATCACGGTGGACGCCAAGACCTGGCTGACGATGTATCGGTGGAGCGTGCGCATCGGTCGGCTCGCAACGGAATCCGCGGAGAGCCACGTCGGATTCGGGCGACGCTACTGGAGAATGGCCTCTGAAAAAACAAAAAGGCCGCGTGAATCCACGCGGCCTTTGAAAATCCTGAAAACTCCGAGACCGAACTTATTCCGACTTGGCAGCCGAAGTGCGGGAGCGGCGATAGCCGAGGAGCCCGACGAGGGCAACCGCTCCGATGGAGCCGTAGGTCGACGTTTCGGGCACCGCCGCGGCCACCGTGAAATTGTAAGTCACGAAGGCAGTGGTCGAACCACTGGTGTTGAATGACGTGATCATGTTCCCGGCCCCGGTTGCCTGGGCATTTCCAGTCGCAGTCACCGGAAGCGCAATCGTTCCAACCCCAGCCACGCTAAAGAGGGCTAAGTCCGCTCCACCGGTGTAGGTCGCAAAATTCGAGGTCGTCGCGCTGGTGGTTGTGAAACTGGCGCCCGAGGTCCCACCGAAGTCGATGCCGTTGTCGAAGGCGGTGGCAGAAAAGGCATTGACCACCGTCGGGGCAGTCACGACCAGCAGCGAGTTGTCCGGACGAAAGAGCGTCATCGATCCGGAGGTCGTCGCCGTGATGACCGACGCGGCTCCATCCAGGCTCTCAACCTTCTGAACCGCGGTTTCAACACCCTGCAGATTAAACACGATCGAGTTCAGCGTACCGAGGGTCGTGTCAAACTTCGGAAAGGTAAAGCTTGTGCTGTAGTTGAAGGCCGTCGGGCCGAAACTTGCGGAATACTGAACGGAATTGGCAAGGGACACCACGGCGGTGGCCAAGGACCCCGCTAGGGCCGCTGCGAAAAGCGGTAGAAAGTTCTGGGTTTTCATGAGCAGTGAAACAGGATTTTTCGACTTCGACGCTAGAAGGTAGCCGAATGTGGGGGGGGCACCTCAATCGGGAATCAGGTCCAAAGCACCGCATCCTATCTAAGGATTTACCGCACCCCGTAGGACTTCTTGCGTTTGTCTCGTCGTTCCCTGAGCCGCAAAATAGGAACGGCTCCACCCATCTATTTCACCCAAACCTGCCTGCCCAAACTCGCGCAGGTTCAAAGCACGAAAAAGGCCGCGTGAATTTCACGCGGCCTTTTCAAAAGGACTAAAACCTGGCGGTCAGGAGACCGACTGAGCCGCAGGCGCGTTGCGCCGGGAGCGACGATACCCGAGGAAACCGACCAAGGACACGGCACCAATGGCACCGTAGGTGGACGCTTCAGGAACCGCAGCGACCGTATAGGTGTAGGTAACACTCGCGGTCGCGCCGCCGACCAGCGCGAACTGGGTGATCAGGTTCGCCGAACCCGAGCCGCTGGAGGAGCCCACCGCAGCCACGGGAAGGGAAATGTTGCCGGCGCCCGTAAACAGGGCCAAGTCAGAGGCACCTGAATAGGACTGGGTGTTGGAAAGACTGGTTGCCGTATCCGCGAAGGTGAAGCCTGAGGTGCCGCCGAAATCAATGTTTCCGTCGGAGGCCGACACGGTCCTGGTGTTGGTAACCGTCGGAACGGTTATCACCAGGGTGGAGGTGTCGGGACGCTTCAGCGTCATCGTTCCCAGCGACTGAAGAATAATCGTCGCGCTGCCACCGCCGCTGGTGTTCTCAAACTTCTGCGAGGCGGTGAGGTTGCCGGTGAGGGTCAATGAAATCGACGTCAACGTGCCGCCCGCCACATTGAACTTCGGAAGCGTCATCGAGCTGGTAAAATCCAACGCTTGAGTACCCCCGCCGATGGGGAACGCCACGCTGAAAGGACCGTCGGTCAAGGCGAGCGCATTGGCTCCAGCGAGCAGGACGCCGCCGGCAACGACAGCGGGCTTCAGAATCTGATTCAGGGATTTCATGGTCAAAACGGGTTAGGCAACCAACTTCCAGTGTTATCGGCGTCGGGGAGTGAAAACTCAAATTCTTTTTGAGAGGAGACTGCCCAGTTGGAGTTAGGAAAAAACCTTAGCGTCAGTTTTTCCCCGACAAATCCTCGAACGGATCCTTCTCTGCTTCAGGGTATTCGAAGATTCGCCCCTCATAATTCTCCACCAACACTGAACTCCCGGAAGTCTCCAGAAGGGTCTCGGGGTTCAGCGGGACCTTTCCCCCGCCACCGGGAGCATCCACCACATACTGGGGCACCGCATATCCGGTGGTATGGCCACGCAGAGACCGGATGATCTCCAATCCTCGGCGAACTTCAGACCGGAGATGGCTTGAGCCCTGAATCAAGTCGCACTGGTACAGGTAGTAAGGACGGACACGGCACATCAACAACTTGTGGACATGGGCCTTCATCACCTCCTCGTTGTCATTCACGTTGCGGAGGAGAACGGATTGATTTCCCAAGGGAATTCCAGCATCCGCCAGACGCCCCAGCGCTTCGCGGACCTCGGTGGTGAGCTCGCGGGGGTGGTTGCTGTGGATGCTGAGGTAGAGAGGATGAAATTGCTTCAGCATCGCACACAATTCGCTTGTGATGCGCTGCGGCAGAAAAATGGGAATGCGAGTGCCGATGCGGAGGAACTCCACGTGCCGGATCGCCCGTACCCGAGACAGCAGGTACTCGAGCTTTTCGTCGTTGAACAGTAGGGGGTCTCCGCCGCTAAGAAGGACGTCGCGGATCTCAGGGTGCTGCTCGATGTAGGCGATTTGTCGGTCAAACTCGGGGTGAAAGTCGTAGCCCGCGGCGTTGCTGACCAAGCGTGAGCGGGTGCAATAACGGCAATAGGCGGCGCAGCGGTCCGTGACGAGAAAGAGCACCCGGTCCGGATAGCGATGAACTAGGCCCGGCACCGGAGAATGGCTGTCCTCCCCGCACGGATCGCTCATTTCCCAGGAAGCCGTATGAGTCTCCTCCAACTGCGGAACGACCTGCCAACGGATCGGGCACAGGGGATCGCCCGGATCGATCAGGTTGAAGAAATGCGGCGTGATGGCCATGGCCAGCTTCGACTTGGAAAGCGTGGCCCCGGCGCGTTCGCTGGGGGTGAGATTCGGAAGGAGCGTCTCCAACTGTTCCAACGTGGTGACGCGGTGCTTCAGCTGCCAGCGCCAGTCGTTCCATTCGGCGTCAGAGACGCCTGACCAAGGACCCTTGCCTGCGGGACGGAAATCCTTGAGGGCGAGGAGCGCGTCGGGCGGGACGACGCTGTGAGCTGCCTGCAGAAGCTCGGAGTGCATTTTGCGCCGGCACAGTAGATTGGAAGGGGGGAGCGTCAAGGCGCCGAGCGCGGAAAAAAGCGCGAATTCCGGGATCAGTCGGAGGTAATGGCCATCATCCGCCGGTGAAGCTCCAACCGGAGCTGCTCCCGGGTTGACGCATCCGCATCCCGCGGCACCTGCAACGGCTCGCCCAGCGTCACCACCACCCTCGCCAGCGGAAGCGGGATCTGAAAGCGGTCCCAGCTCTTCAACCGGTATTTCCAGTTCAGGCGATAGCTAACTGGCACCACGGGCAACCCGGTGAATTGGGCCATCGCGATGGTCCCCGGCTGGATCGAGTAGCAGGGTCCGCGAGGCCCGTCGGGTGTGATGGCCAGATCGCATCCGGCCTTGGCAGCCGAAACCAGTTCCCGAATCGCCTGGGCGCCGCGTCGACTGGAGGAACCGCGGATCGGGGTGACGTGGAACAATTCGAGGGCGTGGGCGAGCAGCCCGCCATCCCGGCTGGCGCTCACCAGGGCCGCCGCGCGGCGGCCTGCATAGCGCGACGCCACTCGCCGCTCATACATCAGGACGGCCAGGGCGAGGCGATTGTGCCAGAAGCAGAAAATCACCCTCTCCCCCTCGGCAAACCGGGGCGGGTTCTTGCCGTCTTCCCACTTCCAGCGAAGCGAGCGGCCCAGGAGTTGCACCATCAGCCAGACCCATCGCGCCAAGAGGCGCCCACTGAACGACGGGCGCATCGGAATCACGCGACCCGCCGACGCCAACGCCGACTCGGAGGATGGGGTGGAGGAAGCCATGCGCGCGGAAACGGTCTAGGCGGGACGCTTCAGGCAGGCCCGGACCAGGTGTTCGACCGAGGCCCCCTCGCCCAGCAGCGCCATGGCTCCTCGAACCGCATCGTGGGCCTCCGTGGCCTTGAATCCCAGGGCGGTGAGCGCCAGCACTGCGTCGTTGAGCTTGGTATCACCCGCCGGCAACGCCACCTTGCCCGCCACCGTCGAACTTCCAGTGGTGAGACTCGGAAGCTTGTCCCGGAGCTCCATCACCATGCGCTCGGCGGTCTTCTTTCCGACGCCCGAAATCCCCGACAACGCCTTCACGTCCGCCGCGGCCACCGCGGCGCAAAAGCCGGACACCGAGGTGCCACTCAGCACATTCAACGCGAGCTTCGGACCGATGCCCGAAACGGTGTGGATCAGCAACCGGAACAAATCCCGCTCCCCGGAGGTAAGAAATCCGTAAAGCGTGTGGGCATCCTCACGCACCGCCAGATGGGTCAGCAGATGGATTTCCGACCCCACCGTCGGGAGGCGATCGAAGGACGACAAGGGAATGAGGACCTCATAGCCAACGCCATGAACGTCCACCGTCACCTGCGACGGAAGCGCCTCGCAGAGCTTGCCGTGAAGAAAGGTAATCACGTGGCCTCAGTGAAGCATCCAAGCTCGCCGCGGGAAAGACGCGAGGTGAGTTCCGGCGTGGACCTCATCCGATGCTCACCGGCCGCTTGGTTTTGGAAACCAGGTGAATGCCCCCAATCACCATCGTTTTGTCCACGGCCTTGCACATGTCGTAGATGGTCAGCGCGGCGACACTCACTGCCGTCAACGCCTCCATCTCCACCCCGGTTCCTGCCACGATCCGAGCGCTGGCGGTAATTCGGATCCGGTCCTCGCTCGCCGGGATTTCGAAGTCCACGGCGCAGTGCGTGATGGGCAACGGGTGGCAGAGTGGAATCAAGTCTCCGGTTCGCTTGGCCGCCTGAATGGCTGCGATTCGGGCGGTGGCGAGCACGTTTCCCTTCGCCACGGCATTGGACTGAACCAGCCGAAGGGTTTCCGCGCTCAGCCGGATTTCCCCTTCCGCGATGGCTTCCCGCACCAGCGGCGGCTTGGCCGACACGTCGACCATGCGCGCTTCCCCGGAGGGCGTGAGATGAGACAGCGACGACATGCCAGCGACGTTGGCGCCCAGGGTACCGACTGGCAACGCTTCTCACTGCGCAGGCAACAGACGGTAAAATGCAGCGTTCGCCGGGACCGGCAGGAGATCTTGGAACATCGACACGGACCCCGCCGGGGCGCCGCCGACGGCTCCAAGGGAATCCCAGTCCGGGGCAGCAATCGACGAGGCTCGCTCCACCCGATACCCGCGCCCAAATTCCCCGGAAAACTGCAATCGAACGCCGTCAGCGCCTACTGAGGTCACTCGCAGATTTCCCGGCAGGATCGGCGGCGCAATCTGGCGCACCCGGAACAGGTAACCGCTGTCATTGCTCACCACCAACAGGTCGCCATTGGGCGCAAGGGTCACGGCGCGGGGTTGGCTGATCACGTTCTTGGAATTTAGCGGAGGCCGGTCTCCATCGTTGATCAGGTAAGTATCCCCTTTCCCAGAACCCTGAACGTACCGGTGCAAGATTCCATGAACATCCACGTACCACACGTTCCCGTCCTTGTGGGCACACAGGAAGTAGGACCCGTCCGCCAGGAAGGCAATGCCCCGCGGCTGCTCAATGAAGCTGTGCAGCGCCTCCTGTCCGGTCGAGGCCTTGGGCTCGTTGACGTCACCGGTCATCCGGGTCCGTTGATTGACCCCATCGATCCGGAATAGTCCGGTCTCCAGTTTGGTCAGATCCTCTTCGGCGCGATCGGTCACCCAGAGTTTCCCGTCCAACGGATTCACCGCCAAGTTCGCGGGATTTCGAAACCCGACATCCGCGCTGCAAACCACCCCAATGCCGCGCGATCGGGTCCACTGCTTGATCACCGCCCCGCTGGCCACCAAACTCGGCGGAATCGGCGGGTATTCGTGCGAGTAGTAGACCAACGACTCATCCGGGCTCACCCACAACGCGCGTCCGGAAGGCATCCACGACGGGTCGGCATCGTTGACCACCGTGGTCATGATCCCCGCCCGATCCACCTTGCGGATACGGTGGTTCCCCGGATCCAGCAGGTAAACCGTCCCGTCGGGAAACACGAACAACCCGTTCGGAAAACTGATTTGCAACGTGTGCGCCGGCGCCGGGCCATCGCCGTTGAAGCCCGGTTCGTGGGTGCCGGCGAAGGTGCGGATGAGGCCATCGGACGAAATCTTCAAGATGGCGTGGCTCGCCTTGTCCGCGATGTAGGTATTTCCGAAGGCATCCGCCGCGGCAATGTGGGGATTGGACAGGCTGACATGCTTGGCGGCCATGCCCTCGTAGTCGGACAGCCAGAAATTGATCCCGGTTCCATCCGGGTTGGTGGTCACCGCATGGGCCACCCCGGCAAGCGTCGTCACCGGACCGTAGGACACCTCCACGTCCGAATACTCGCCCCCTTGGACAACGTCACCCAAGCCCAGGACACCCATCCAACCGACCGCGAGAAAACGCCTGAAAGACAGCATGGTCCGGATTCCAAACAACCGCATTCACCACGCGTCCCCCACGACGAATGACGTGGGTTAAGAGGGCGTTTCCATCACCGTTCCGTCAAGACCGATGTCCGAATCCTGTCACACTCGACTCAGCGCGGTCTTTCCGCTCCTCCGCAGCTCGCCGGTGAATAAAACCCCAGACCCCCAACCCCACAACGGCCGCCGCGGCCCCGTGATACCCGGAGAACGGCCCAAAAAGTCTGGGCGTCGCCCGCCAGAACTCGTGCACAAACCGAAACACCCCGTAGCCGATGAGGTAGAGATGAAAGTGCTGCTTCGACAGGAGGCCACCGCGACGAAGGACCAAAAAAACGGCCAGCGCGACCCCATTGAACAGGATCTCCACCGGCACCGCCGGCCAACGCGGAACCCCGGCAGAATCCGTCAGCGTCCACCACGCCGCGCGCTCACACACCTCTCCCAGGCAGCAGCCATGGAGCAGGCAGCCCACGCGTCCCACGATGACACCCACAGGAACGATGTAGGCAAACCAATCGCCGGTGGCACCGGCATACCCGGCCAATCGCTTCGCTCCTTCGACTCCGGCATAGCCACCCAGGAGCGCGCCCAAAACGGTCTTTCCCGTCAGCCACCGTTGGACCCAGTCCGGATGCTGAAAATCACCCCAGCCGTCGATGAGCAGATACACCGCCTTCGCCCCCAGAAACGCACCGAGCAGCCCGCCGAAATAGACCAGCAACAGACGATCATCGCGACGCGCCAGCCGGGTCCAGAAGACCGCACTGATCGCGATTCCCGCCAGCACCATCCAGCCATAATACGGGGGGGATTGATGCATTCCACGAACGGCTAATGACCCACGCCCTTGCTGGAACAGGGGCTGCAACCCTGGCCCAGGATCAGCAATCCGTTCATTCCCATGAGCGCGAACGTCAGCACTCCCGCCAAGCGGGCATCGGAACGCCTGACCGCGAAGGCGGCAACCGAGCTGCATACTAGTGTGAACCCGATCAGCGCGGCAACGGCGGTGAATCGAGGGAGGGAGACGTCGAGACTTGAGGCAATCAGAACCGTCGCGTAGGGCAACAGGGCAATGCCAATCGCCCCAACCCGTGGAATTCGAGAGAGTAGGGATTTCATGGTGCGGGAAGTGTGTCTGGGAATCCGGAATAGTACCGACAAAAGGAATCGAGTTTTCCGTCCGGGCGAATGACGTGGGTGCAGCACCGGTCGATCCGATCCTGATCCCAGGTCCAGGCATCCATGAACGGCTTCACCATGATTCGAAACGCCACGCTCGATTTCAATTCCAGCTGTTTCAGGAGCGCCCCCAGCGGCTCCGTCTCACATCCGCACCGCGACAAATCGCTGAGCGTGTAGTGGATCTTGTCCTTCAGGAATCCCTGCAATTGCGTGAAATCGAGGAACTCGCTCACCGAATGCACGCGGTCGCCCAACCGCAAGAGATAGCCCAAGGTCGCGCAATTCGGATCGCCACAAGGCAGCGGGGTGAAATCGTCAAACGTCAACTTCCCGTCGGACTGTCCCACCGCCGCGAGCAGGATATCCGCGGTATTCAGGCGGGCCTCCGATCCCCCTGTAGCAGACCCCTTGCGGGCTGCGGGATTCCGACCGGAACCGAAGACCGGTTGAAACGTGATCCCATGGATTGTGGAATGGGCCAGACCGAAGGCGATCGCTTCCCACACGTTCGGCAGGTTGTCCGCGGTAACCGTCATCGCCAGGGTCACCGGCAGATTCATCGCCGCAGCGCGTTCGATCGCCCGGAGCCGCGTAGCGCGCAAATCCGCGCCGCGCAGGGCGTGCTGTCCCGCCGCCTGCACGCCGTCGAACTGCAGGTAGAACTGCACCTTCCCCCGGGCCATCGCCATGGCCAGGCGGTCGCGGAAGGCATCGTCGTGGGCGAGTTTCACCCCGTTGGTGTTGACCAACGCGTAGTCGATGCGTGGATGCGTCTGGACCCATTCCAAGAGTTCGAAGAACTCCGGATGCAGGGTCGGTTCGCCGCCGGACAATTGCAGAATCTCGATGCCGCCTTTGCGCGCGATCACGCCCTCGATGCGCGTCTTCAATTCCTCGAGCGGAACCGCATCCACCCGCCCGCCGGGGCTCAACGGCGAATCGGCATAACAGGTCGGGCAGGACAGGTTGCAGGAGCGAACGATCTCGATCAGCGCGAGGCAGGTGGAAAGGGTCTCAAACGGATCCCCCGCCCGGCCTGCGGCGTTACGCCCCAAGGTTCCCGATTCACCGCCTTCCGCCGTGCAGCAGGCGCCGCCGCTGCAACAACTCCCCTCACCCGCACCCTTCGCCAACCAGTAGAACCGAGCATCCGATGCGAGGCACGCCGAAGACTCCCCGTGTTCGGGACAGACGCGTCGCAGATGGACCCGCGCCGGACGAACTCCTTCGCGCCACACCTCGCCTGGCACTTCCTTCTGACACACGGGACAGCGGGTGGTCGTGCGCTTGAGCAATTCGCGGGACGGACTGAGGGCGATGGAATTCACGAGAAAGGCCGAGTTCGGGATTAGGAGCGGATGGGATTGACCAAGCCACAACCCACCAGAGTGAGGATGAAACTCACGATCACGCATCCGGTGGAGAAGGCCAAGAAGCCAACAACCCGGGCAGCCGGCGTGCGCGTCATTGAACGAGTCAGGATAGCTCCCGCCCCCACGCCACAGAGCACGGGTGCTCCAAAGAAAACCGGGATCATTGCCTCTGAATTCTTGAGCAACGACCAGAGCACCACATACAGCAGGGCCGGGAGAATTAGGAGCCCGAGGGCTACTCCAATCTCCTTGGAGCGCCGGACTGAAGGCGGATTCGGTTCGTCCATGAGAAAGTTCTAGCAACCCCTCCAAACAACGGTGAATCGATTCTCATTTCCCTGGAATCGATTAAATCGATGTTCCCAACCTCGCGAGGCACCCCAGCCCTAGACCGTTGTGTCGGCGAGGGCAAATCACCCGCGTTCTCGATCAGACTTGGCCGCGCGCCGGATGGCGTCGAGGAAGTGCCTGGCATCTTCCCCGAGCGCGCCCCGGACCCACGCAGCACCAATCTGAAGCGGCTTCGGCCTTGGGGACAACGGCTTCAATCGAAGTCGCGGTCCGGCTACGCACCCAAGGGACTCGGTCACCACCGCAACTCCGGTGCCCGCCTCCACCGCTGCAATCAGGCTCGCCACACTGTCGTGTTCCTCGGCGATTTGCGGCTTGGGACGAACCCCAGCGAACAGCGCCTCCAACGATTCATGGTAGTCGGGGTATTCAGTCCGCGAAAACACCACCAACGGCTGCGCCGCGGCCTCGCGCACCGTCACCTCCCTCCGCCGAGCCAACGGGTGGCGTGGCGACATGGCCAGAATCATTTCACCGGTCGCCAGCGCCTCAAATTCCAGACCTCGCAACCGCTGCGGCGCCGGGCAGACGACAAACGCCAGTTGCAGTTTGCCCGCCCGCAATCCCGACAACATCTCGGTGGTGGAAAGATCGTGCAGCCGCACCTTTACTCCGGGGTGTTCCGCCTGGAAGGTCCGCAAGGCTGGCGGCAGAATTCGCACCGTGGGCGACATGGCATACCCGACGTGCAAGTCACCGCGTCCCGACGGAACCGACGCACGAGCCCGCTCCACCGCCTCTTTCACCCGTTCCAACACCAGACGCGACTCCTTCAGGAACACCCGGCCGGCCGGAGTCAGCGTCACCGAGTGCGCCGCCCGTTCCAGCAACGCAAACCCAAGCTCCTCCTCCAAATCGCGAATCTGCCGACTCAAGGCCGGTTGCGACACATGGAGCGTCAGCGCCGCGCGCGAGACGTTCTCCGCCTCACCGACCGCGACGAAATACCGCAAATGCCGGAGTTCCATAAAAGGGAGCATACCTTTCAGGCATGCTCAGGCAAGCAACTCGGTCTTTCCCGTAGTGCCCAGCGACGTGCCAAGGTTTGGGTATGACAACGACATCGAAGACGACGACCCCAACACCCGATGGCACTCCGGCCACGGCGGCGGCGGGATTGGTCATCCGCCGCAGTGCGGAGCGCGGCCACGCCAATCACGGCTGGTTGGAATCCTACCACACCTTCAGCTTCGCCGATTACCACGATCCACGCTGGATGGGCTTCCGCAGTTTGCGGGTGATCAACGACGACCTCGTCCTGCCCGGCATGGGATTCGGCACCCATCCCCACCGCGACATGGAGATCATCACCTACGTCCTTCGAGGGTCCCTGCAGCATAAGGACTCCATGGGCAACGGCCGGATCATTCGTCCCGGCGACGTGCAGTACATGGCGGCGGGGAGTGGCGTCATGCACAGCGAGTTCAATCCGTCTGCGGACGAGGCAACTCATCTGCTCCAAATCTGGATCCAGCCCAACCGGCGCGGCGTGACGCCCCGGTACGAGGAGCGTTCCTTCAGCAATGCGACCACCGGTGTTCTCCATAAGGTGGCGGGTCCGACCGGAGATGCCGGCTCGATCGCCATCCACCAGGACGCCGAACTGTGGCTGGCCAAGCTGGAGGCTGGGCAGACCGTGGCCCATACCGTAGGTGCGGGCCGTCACGTGTGGTTGCATGTCGCCGAAGGTGAAGTCCGAATCGGCGACACCACACTGAAGGGCGGCGACGCCCTCGCCATCACCGAACCCTGCACCCTATCGATCCAAGCTTCCGCCACCTCCCAAATCCTCCTCTTCAACCTCGCCTAATCTCCGATCTCCCATCTCCGAACTACGAACTACGAACTACGATTATGTCCCTCGTCACCATCATTCACTTCTCCGGTTCCGGTCACACCACCAAGCTCGCCGATTCGCTCGCCCATGGAGCAGCCTCCGTCGCAGGGGTCCGCTCGCAGGTGCTCAGCATCTCGGGCGACGACATCGAAAAAGGCCGCTACAAGAACGACGCGATTTTGGCCCACCTCGACGCCAGTGACGCCATCGTGTTTGGCAGTCCGACCTACATGGGTGGACCGGCGGCGCAGTTCAAGGCCTTCGCCGACGCCACCGCGGGGCGTTGGTTCGCCAGTGGCTGGCGCGACAAGCTCGCGGCGGGATTCACCGTCTCGGGCTCCCCGAGCGGCGACAAACTCAACACGCTTCACTACTTCTTCACCCTCGCGATGCAGCACGGGATGATCTGGGCGGGCGTGCCGGAGACGCCTTACAACGCCGAGGGCGTGAATCGACTCGGGAGCAACAGTGGCGCCATGGGCCAGGCCGGCCAGGAACCGACCGACGTGGCGCCCAATGCCGCTGACAAACTCACCGCTGAACGCCTCGGCGAGCGCATCGGCCGCCTCGCGCTCAAGCTGAAGGCCTGACATCAAGAGCTACCGCGGCAGCGTCGCGGAGTGCGCGAGTCCTCTCGCGCTCTCGACTCGCGG
>JANXMD010000083.1 GCA_025354845.1 Verrucomicrobiota bacterium
AGACGCGCCAGTAAACCCACCATTTCGTCTCCTGATCGGCGCCGTAGGTTGCTGCAAAGATCCGTCGGATCTCCGGCTCGTTGGCATCCATGTTTTCGAGCCAGTGCTCGGCGGTCTGCCCGTAGTGCTGACCGTTTACGACCCAATGATCCTCCAGGTCGACATCCCCCTGGAAATGGAGCAGGAGGTCGTCGCTGGGCATGATGCCGCCGGTGAAGAAGTAGCGGCTCATCCAGTCGGAGGCATCCCGGGACTCGAAGTGGTAGACGTACTGCCGGTGGGTAAAGATATGGACGAAGAGCCGGCCGTCGGGCTTTAGCCAGCGGGCGATGGATGCCAGCAGCCGTTCGTAGTTCTTCATGTGTTCGAACATTTCGACCGAGATCACGCGGTCGAAGCGGGGATCCGCCTCGTTCTCTCGGCGGCTACGGGGCGGGGGTTCGAAGCGGTTCATGTCGCAGGTGATAATCGTGACGTTCTTCAACCCCCGGCGCAGGCATTCGGCATCAATGTGCAGTTTCTGGGTGGCGGAATTCGAAACCCCCGTGATGTGGGCGTTGGGGTATTTCTCCGCCATCCAAAGCGTCAGCGACCCCCAGCCACAACCGAGCTCCAGGATCTCCTGTCCGTCGCGCACCTGGGCGCGCTCGCAGGTGAGGGCGAGCATAATCTCTTCGGCCTGCGCGAGTGATTCGCGGCCGGTGGGATAGTAGCAGGAGGAGTACTTGAGCCGCGGGCCGAGGCAGAGCTCGTAGAAGCGCGTGGGCACCTCGTAATGCTGTTCGTTGGCGGCGGCGGTCTCGATCGCGATTGGCGACCGGCGCAACTCCGAGAGGAGCTGCCGCAGGTGTTCGCGGTTTGCTTCCCAACTCCCGCGATCCTCCTCGCGCAACCGTTGTCGCAACAGTCGCCGGATTCCAATGCGTAGAAGAAAGTCGGGGAAGACGTCCCGGGTTAACAAGGAATCGAGCATGGAAAAGTCAGAAAAAGGGAACGCACAAAGAATCCACCGATCACTGGTCACTCACCCCACCTTCCGTTTGAACCACGGCACAAAGGCACTCGTGGTCCGCTGATACTCCCGATAGGCCTCGCCCTTGGACTGGAGCGACAATGCTTCGGTCATGGGAATACCGGTCACGTTGATGAGGAAGTGGCCCATCAACAGCGGGGAAAGAAGCCCCATCCATCCCCACGGCGATGACAGCGCGAACACAGCGTAGGCGACCCAGATGATCCACTCGAAGAAGTAATTGGGATGACGCGAATGGTTCCAGAGTCCGACCTGACAGATCCGGCCCCGGTTGATGGGATTGGCTCGGAAGCGGGCCAGTTGGCGGTCGACAATCGATTCGCCGACGATCCCAACCAGCCACAATGACAGGCCGGCAAGATTGCAGCCCGAGAGCCGAAACGTGGGGGCGGGAGTGGTATCGAGGAGAACCATGATCCACGGCGTTGCGAGCACGAGTTGGAGAATGCCCTGAAGCAGGAAGAACCCGAACATGCGCCGGTTCGTGGCGGATCCCCATTCCTGACGAAGACGCGCGTAGCGGACGTCCTCCACGGGGTGATGGGAACGGACACGGACCAAGAGGTGACTTCCCAGGCGGACGCTCCAGACGGTGACGAGGCCGGAGAGGGTCAGGGCGGCGGGCCAGTTCCACTCGGGGTGCGCGTTGAGCTTGGCGTCGTAGGTGCGGAGCGAGGCGATCGCGAAGGCAATCCACACCAGCGGGGTGAAGCCGAGCGACCAAACGACGTCGACGATGCCGAAGTTGTTGAGCCGCCGAGCCGCGAGAAACGTGAGGGTCATCTCTGCGACGACAAAGACCAGCCCCGCGGCGGTGACGAGGGCGAGGGTCATGGGATCCGGTTGAAGAGTTGAACGGCTGAAGAGTTGAAGGGGGGAGGAGGCGGCGGGGAACCGCAGCCGTGGGAGGAGTTGGTAGGGCGAGGCTCCCGCCGAGCCGGGTGCGTAGACGACCCATGGGACGCCGCGGGGCGAGGTGAAACGCGTCCGTTTGCCCGGCTCACCGGGAGGTTCGCCCTACCGAAGAATTGGATCCCCGTCATCGGGGACGACGGGTGAAGAGTTGATCCACCGACGCGGTGGTTGGGAGACGGAAGAGCTGGATCAACACGTAGGTGGCCATGGCGATGTTTCCCAGGAGCAGGATCGCCACCAGCCAGGCAGCGCTGCGGATCCCGCTTCGTTCGCGCCAAGCCAGCCAGAGCCAGAAGGTGAGGAAACCAAAGTACGTGTCGAACAGCGTGGCGATGAACCACGGATGCGTGGCCACCGCACGGGGTGTTTCCCATAACGTCACCTGGAGGCTGGCCCAGGACGTGACCCCGAGCATGGCCACCACGATGGCGGCAAACGCGAAGCGCAGGAGAACGATCATGGCGATGTCACCGCAGCGACCGGTTGTTGGGGCCGGTCCAGGTGGCCTGCACCACGCTGATATTCCGCCAGGCAAACGCGGCTTCACAGTAGGCGAGGTAATAGTTCCAGGTACGGATGAATCGGTCGTCGAAGCCGAGGTCTCGAACCGAGTGCAACTGGTCGTTGAACCGCTGCCGCCAGTGCAACAGCGTTTTGGCGTAATCGAGACCGAGGTCGTGCAGCGAATGCAGGGAAAACGAGCCGGTGCGCTGGATGGCTTGTCCGACCCGATTCATGGAGAGCAGGAGCGAACCCGGGAAAATGTGCTTCTGGATCCAGTCAGCACCGCGGCGAAGCTCATGATAGCGCCCGTCGGGGCAGGTGATGAACTGGGCGGCGAACAGGCCATCCCGTCCAAGCAGCGATTGCACCTTACCGAAATAGGTTTCGAGGAACTCGTCCCCAACTGCTTCCAGCATCTCAATGCTCACAATCCGGTCGAACTTGCCCGTCAGCATGCGGTAATCCTCGAGTCGGACCTCGGCGCGGTCGGCGATGCCGGCGCGATGGAAGCGATCCCCTGCGAAGCGGTGCTGTTCTTCGGAAATGGTGACCGTGGTGACCTTGCAGCCGTGGTGACGGACCGCATGTTCCGCAAACCCGCCCCAGCCTGAGCCAATTTCCAGAACGTGATCTGAGGGCTTCAGGCGGAGTTCACGACAGAGTCGCTCATACTTGGCCGATTGGGCCGCGGCCAAGTCCTGATCCGGGGATTCAAACAGCGCGGCGCTGTAGGTCATGGTCGGATCCAGCCAGAGTGAGTAGAACGAATTCCCGAGGTCGTAGTGGGCGCGGATGTTGGCCTTCGATCCGGTGAGGCTGTTGCGGTTGAAGCGATGCCGGATCCAGTTGGCCATGCGGCCGAGGTTGGTGAAGGGGTCCCGGTTGGCCGTGCCGCTAAAGGTGGGGGCGCTCTGAGCATTGGCGCAGAACCAGCCGATAACGGCGGTGAGATTCGGAGAGTCCCATTCGCCCGCTTGGTACGATTCCCCAAAGCCGATGTCGCCGCCCGCCACGCCACGACGGAAGAAACGGTGATCGTGAATGTGCATTTCCGCCTCGGGACCGTCGTGCCCCGAACCGAGTTGCCGACTTGAGCCATCGGGAAGGCGGAGTGTTAGACGGCCGCGGCTCATGGGCGCGAGGGCGCGGAACACGAGGGATTCGCAGAGGCGATCAAGCACGCCGGGCTGGGCCGGGGCCAGGAGGTCCATGCCGGCTGCGGGGGTGGATTGGGTCTCGGAACGATTCACGGTCAGGATGGGTTCTAGGAAGGAAGTTCCGTTTCAGGAAATCGGCGGTGTGGTTGACGCGAGGGAGGCGTGCGGACGGAGGACGTTCCGCTGCTGTTCGGGATGGTCCGTCTTGCGATGCCAGGGCAGGCGTTTCAGCCAGAGGCGCAGCGCGTGCCAGTGGATCAGGGTGATTACCCGCAAGGTGACCAGCGGGTGTTTTGCGGTGAGCGCCAGCAGATCGCGGTCGGTCAACGGGCGGCGGGTGCCGGTCAACGTGCTGATCAGATGGGTCGCCCCGGATCCGTCGAGATCGTTCACGCCGATGGCCAGATGCTCGCCGGGATCCTGAAGGCGGAAGTCGAATCGCAGGTCCAGTCCGCTGAAAGGCGACACATAGAACTCCTTGGGAACGACACAACGAAACCGGCCCGATCCGTCGGCGTCGATCGGGACGACGTAGGGCTTCAGTTCCCCAAAGGTGTTCTGCACCTCGACCACGGCGGTGATGGGTTGGCCGGTGGCGTCGTGGATGAAGTAGAAACTGACCGGATTGAACACGTATCCCAGAACACGCGGTAGGGTGAGCAGGCGAATCCGAGCGTCGGCGGAGATTGCGATGCCTCGATCGGCAAGCCAGGCGCACAGCGCGAGGCGGAGAGGAATCGTGGAAGCTCCGCGGGCCGGCGGCGGATATTGCAAATGATCCGCGTCGCGAAACTGGTAGAGCCGGAATCCGGCCACCTGATGACCAAAGGTGCGAAGCGAGCGTTCGAGGAGCGGAAGCTCGTCGAGATCCAGCAGCATCATGAAGATTCGGTACTGGAACCGGTGCCGCTGCGGGATCCGGCGTTCGTGCAGGACCGAACACTCGTAGAGACACGAGCGCCAGCGCGGCACGGAACCGGGTGTTGCGTTGGAGGTCATCTGGGTGCGAGTCCGGGAGGCAACCCTTAGACCCACTGAGTCGGACCGTGCCACAGCTTACCGGAAACGCCAACCCGGGAAGGACCTCTGTCCGGGGGCCGGGAGATCCCAACTTCCGCTGGATCGCTACGTCCCTGGGGTGGGTACGGATGCACGGTTCTTGAACAGAATCGCGGTGACGGGGTCGATGCACCGATTGACCGGGCCGCAATCTTCCCGCCCGTCGCGAGGAAACCTGCTGGTATCACGGCCGGGAAATCAGTTCCATCAGCCGGTCACTGCGGTTCGTCACGCCAAGGTTTTTGTTCCAGGTTCCATCCCATGAGTTCCCACACCACCCGCTTTTTGCAGACGGTCACCGGCGATGAGGAGATCGACGTCGTCCAACTGGTCGACTGCGTTATCATCGATGCGGTCAAGGCGGGTGCCTCGGACATCCACATCGAACCCTGGGAGAGCTCGATCGCGGTGCGCGTGCGGTTGAGCGGCGTCTTAAACGAGTTGGTGCATCTCCCGAGCGACCTCCTGCCCAAAATCGTCGGTCGCCTGAAGATCATGGCCAACCTCATCGGCCACGAGACCATCCTGCCGCAGGAAGGTCGCGCCAACACCTTCGAGGAGGCCGGCAACG
Organism: Verrucomicrobiota bacterium; assembly: GCA_025354845.1. Classification (GTDB taxonomy): domain Bacteria; phylum Verrucomicrobiota; class Verrucomicrobiia; order Limisphaerales; family UBA9464; genus CAIVQB01. The sequence goes on from JANXMD010000083.1 coordinate 5,240, forward strand.
TCGTCCTCCGCATTTCGACCTTTCCGACGATCCGCGGGGAAAAGGTGGTCGCCCGTATTTTTGATCCCAAGGGAAGAAGCTTCGATCTCGATAACTTGGGCATGGAGGAAGACTCGTTGGTGACCTTCAAGACCCTGCTCCAGAAGCCGACGGGGTTGATGCTGCTCACCGGCCCCACCGGCTCGGGCAAGACCACGGCGATCTACGCGGCTCTGCATCACGTCATTGAGCGTGCCGGACCGAGCATCAGCGTGGCCACCGTGGAGGATCCGGTGGAGTTCAACTTGCCGCTGATCGCCCAGTCCCAGTGCAATCCGGCCCGCGACTACACCTATCCGGTGGCGTTGCGCTCGCTGATGCGGCAGGACCCGCAGGTGATCATGATTGGTGAGATCCGCGATTCGGAGACGGCCAATATCGCGGTGCAGGCGGGCCTGACGGGCCACTTGGTTCTCAGCACCATTCACGCGTCGAGCACGGCCGGCGTGTTTGCGCGGCTCATCAACATGGGGATCGAGCCCTTCCTGCTCTCGTCGGCCATCATGGGCATCCTCGGTGTGCGTCTGGTTCGCCGGAATTGCCCGGTTTGTTCCGAGCCGTATTTCCCCGAGCCGGCGCTGCTGGCGCAAATGCCTCCGGAAGTGACGGGCTTCAACGGCTTCATGCGCGGCGCCGGGTGTGCGGCCTGCAATCATACCGGGTTCAGTGGACGGGTGACTGTCACCGAAATGCTGACCGTCGGCGAAGCGCTTCGGGAGGCGATCTTGGAAAAACGTCCCACGCGTCAACTTCAGGAACTTGCCCAGGCTAACGGGCTTCTAACCCTTTGGCAGAAGGGCCTCCGCCGCGTGCTCGCCGGTGAAACCACGCTCGAGGAGGTCCTGCGGGTGATCGGGTTGGAAGGGTTTTGAATTCCGCCCGGGAGGTCGCGAATCCTTGGGAGCGCCGGCATCCTGCCGGCGTGTTTTGGCGGGTTCGGCCACTGCTCGGCGGGTCCGCGGACCGAGGCTCGCCGGCAGGATGCCAGCGCTCCGGATTTCGAATCCGAATCAGGAGAGATGGGCGACGATGAGGGTGGTGAAGCCGATTCCCAGGCCTAGGCAGAGCAAGCCCGGGAGTTTGTTTCGGGTCGTCTTCCACCAAAGATAAACTCCGCTGACGGCGAAGAGGATCATGGCGGCGCTGGCGAGGTCCATGAACCCGGCCCAGATCCAGTAGGCCCAGCCGCCACGGTATCCGTGCAACCGGTGCAGTCCGTGCGCCCAACCGCCGGGATCGAAATGCGTTCGCGTGATGGACACTTGTTTCGCTCCCGCAGACACGATCGCCTCCGTGTTTTCACCGGGGCGAACCCAGTTGAATTGCCATCCCCCATTGGCCAGAGGTTTTGGCGGCCGGCGTTGTCCGCCGATGCCGTACGCCGATTCGAGATTCTTAATGAATTCGGCGGTCGCGAGAGGCTCTGAGAGGGAAAGCGGTTCGCTCGTGGTCACCTTCTGCGGCCCGCGAGGAAACCATTTCTCGTGGATCATTACCCATCCCGTGACGAAATACATCACGACCCAGATCAGCAGGATGAGTCCCGCGATCAGGTGGAGACGTCGGACGGTGGGAAACGGGTTCATCCGTGAAGCACGACGTAGAGGATGAAGCCGATGGATCCGATCATCCCGAAGCTGATGGAAGTCGCGCCGAGGGGGCGATCACGCCGCGCACTCCACCAAAGCCAAATTCCGGATCCCGCCGAAAACACCACCACGGCGGTGCAAAGTTCCGTGTACACGCCCCAACCCGACATGAGCCGTGAATTGGGAAGTTCCGTCAGCGCGTGGAGCGACAGGAACACCGACCAGAATCCCTTTCGAATCTCCTGCACATGGGCCACGCCGTCCGCCGCGGATACGTTGATTTGGTACCGCTTCCCCGGACGCTCCATCGGGAAGTGGAGGCTTCCGTCGGGATCCCGTCGCGTTTCCCACGGCAGCGGCCATCCCATCAATCCCAGCGTGTCCCGAACCGCGTCGGTGGCCTTCGCGTTGTCCCCGCCGGGGATCGTTCCGATCGCCCGATCCCATCGATTGGTGGGCGCATTCGCCGGGGTTTTGGCGAAGGCGAACTGGTGATTGAAGTGCAGCGAGCTAAGGCCAAAAATCACCAAGTAGGGCACGCAGAGTAGCCCGCCGTACAGGTGGATTCGGAGCAGCCAAGCGCGCATGACTTGAAGCAGGTCAGCCTGCGTGCTGGAACAGGGTTGCGGTGCTGGTACCACCGACGGTAGCGACGCCGCGGTGGTTCGCGGCGAGGTGGGTGAGGATCTTGAAGATCGTCTCTGACTCTTCCGCGCGATCGATCGCCGTGGCTAGGTCGGTTGCCGTGAAGGGTTTTCCAGAATTCGCCACGAGATGTGCCGTGGCCCGCGTCTGCAGCGAGAGCACGACTGCGGCTGCCTTCTTGCCGGCCTCAACGCCCGGTTGGTGGTAGGCATTGATGTTCACCAGTGAGGCGTACAGGCCGACTGCCCGCTCGAACAGTGCGATGAGCAGACCCACGCTGAATCCCGTCACGTCGCGCACGGTGAGCGTGATGCTCTGCCGCCCGTTTTCGTGCAGCGCCGCGCGGGTTCCGAGGAGGAAGCCGTTGAGGAAGTCGCCACTGGTGACGCCCGGCTCAACTTCGAGGCTGGTGCCGCTGCGGTCTTGAAGAACCTCGATGAAGGTCACGAAGAAATTCAGCACGCCTTCGCGCAACTGCTGCACGTAGGCATGCTGGTCGGTGGACCCCTTGTTGCCGTACACGGCGATGCCTGCGTTCACGATGCGGCCGTCGAGGTCGAGCTCCTTGCCGAGTGATTCCATCACCAGTTGCTGAAGGTATTTTGCGAACAGCTCGAGACGGTCCTTGTAGGGCAGCACCACCATATCCTTGGCGCCGCGGCCCTCGCCGAGGAAGTACCACATCAGGGCCAGTTGGGCGGCGGGGTTCTTGCGGACATCGATACGGCGCGTGACTTCATCGCAGCGCCGGGCCCCTTCGAGCATACCGCGGATATCGAGGCCTTGGAGCGCGGCGGGAAGCAGGCCTACGGCGCTAGTTTCGCTGGTGCGGCCGCCCACCCATTCCCACATCGGGAACCGCCGGATCCAGCCCTGCGATACTGCCTCCTTGTCCAGGGCGCTGCCGACGCCGGTGATCGCCACCGCGTGTTTGGCGAAGTCGAGGCCGGCGCGCTGGTAGGCCGCGCGCGCTTCCAGCATGCCATTGCGCGTTTCGGGCGTGCCACCCGACTTGGAGATCACCACGCAGAGGGTTTTTCCAAGTTGTCCGCTCAGTGCCCCGAGAACGCGATCCATGCCATCCGGATCCGTATTGTCGAAGAACCAGGGCTGCATCTTGTCGGCCGACGGACTTCCGAGGGCTCGCGACACGAACTGCGGTCCGAGCGCGCTACCGCCAATGCCGATGACCAAGACGTTGGCCAGGGCCCCGCTGGCACCGGCGATCGTCCCCGCGTGGACCGCGGCGGCGAAGGCCTCGATGTCGGCGACGGTCTTGCGGATTTCCTCGGCAATGGTGGCGGTGGGGGCGAGGTCGGGATTCCGCAGCCAGTAGTGGCCCACCATGCGGCGCTCGTCAGGGTTGGCGATGCCGCCTTTTTCCAGCTCGGCCATGGCGATCAGCGCGCGCTGCATCGGCCGTTCCATGCGGGTTAGAAACGAGTCCGGGAAGTCGACGCGGCTCAGATCGATGGCGAGTCCGAGCTCGGGATGCTCGAAGTACTGCTGCTGAAATCGGTTCCAGAGGGCCGTCTTGGAGTGCGTCATGACCCGGCAAGGCTAGCGCCGGGGGCGTGGGTGCAAAGGGGGAAGTTTTCCCCTCCTGAGGCGAGGCGAGGGGCTAGCGCCGGAGGTGCGCCAGCTTTGTAGATTCGAATCCAACACGAATTCGCGAGCTCCGTGGGAGCGATAGGCATGCTGACGATGCCGCCTCTCCGAGGCTGACCAACAAGATCAATCTGAATTCTACAAAGATGTCGCCTCTCTGAGGCTGGTGGGCCGGGTGTCTATTTTCCCGCCAGATCGACGCAGAGCAATTCCCGGTCATTCCGAACATACACGCGGCGATTGGCAAAGGCCGGATGGGTCCAGACCACGCCCCGTCCGGGATCGGTGTTGACCGGGTCGACCAGATGGGCGCGGCTGACCTCGTCATAGCCCTGAGGTGACAGGTGCGCGATGATCAGGTCCCCGGTTTCGCTGAAGAGGAAGAAGCGGTTTCCGTTCTTCACGGTGAAACAATTGCCCCACCGCTCGGATTTTCCGCTGGTCGGCGCGTAGGTCTCCCACAGGCGTTCACCAGTGTCGGCGCGGAGGCATCGGTACTGCCCGTAGCTGCAGGATCCGTAGATGTATCCGGCCTCGATGAACGGGGTGCTCATCGTGCAGTTGAGGTGGGTGGTGTTGCGTTCGCTCATTTTCTCCGTGCGCCACGCGACGGTGGGCGCGTCCTTGCCCTTCTCGAAACGCAACATCAAGGAGCCGTTGTAAAAGCAGGTCAGGTAGAGTTGCTCCCCCATCTTCCGGGGCGTGGCGATGGCCATGCCGTAATTAAGTTTCCACGGTTCGGTCCACAGTACCCGGCCGGTTTCCGGGTCCAGTCCGTTCACGGCCTCCGCGTGCCAGAGGATCAACTGGCGGCGTCCGCCAAATTCATAGATCGACGGAGGACAATACCCGGGTTCCCGGGCGGAAAGGGCGCGCCAGAGTTCCTTGCCGGTGTCCTTGTCGAAGGCCACCGCGACGCTCCCGTCGCCGCCCACGACGCAGATGAGCTTGTTCCCATCCAACAGCGGATTGGCCGAAACGCCCCAGGTCGGGATTTTCAGGCCGTACTCGGTCTGAAAATCGTGTTTCCACAGGACGCGACCGTTCTTGGCGTCGAGACAGGTCAGATTGCCCATCGTGCCAACCGAGTACACTCGCCCGCCGGCAACCAACGGTGTTGCGCGGGGCCCGGCGGCGTAGCTGACCGTGTAGGGGCAGTCATACTCGTGCTTCCACAACAGGCGTCCGTCGGCGGCGTTGAAGCACAGAGTGCGCTCGGAGCCTGGGATTCGCGTGAAGTCGAAGGCGCTTTTTGCCTTGGGGGCGTTGGTCGGAACCAGACGGTCCATGACGTAAACCCTGCCGCCGGTCACCGACGGTCCTGAATACCCCGCTCCGATTTCGACCCGCCACTTGGGCGTCAACCCTCCCGCCGGAAACTTCTGGACGATGCCGGTCTCGCGCCAGACTCCGTCGCGCTGCGGTCCGAGCCACTGCGGCCAATCGTCGGCCCGGGACCAGACCCCGAGGAGCAGGAAGACCGTGGGGAGCAGTTTGAGGCGTCCGAGGAAGGGGGAGGTGGATCGGAACAGTTGCATGACGGTTGGCATCACAGCCGACCCGGGGCGTTTGTCACAAGCACCAAGCCGGGGGCGAGGGGTGAGAGGCGAGGGACTAGCGCCGTAGGTGCGCCATCGTGGTAGAATAGAATCCGATTCGGTTTCGCGAGCTCCGTAGGAGCGGCATGGGTCCGGACGATGCCGCCTCGCCGAGGCTCGTGGTTACGATCGATATGGGTCTACAGAGATGTCGCCCCGAGTGGGGCTGCCGGTGGGGCTGGATCCCGGTGCGGATTGAGCGGGGAGCCCGCCGTCCGCTTCCTCCCGTCAGCGGCTACGACTGGGACTGCTGCTGCTGGAATTCCTGCTGCACCAGGATCTCCTCCTCCATGTTGACGAAGGGTTGGAAGATGTAGGTGTTAAACATCGCGGCGCCGATGTTACCGAGCTTGATCTGCAGGAGGTCCAGGTAGTCGTGAAGCCCCACAGCAAAGACTTCCTCGATGGTTCCGAATTCCAGCTCGGCCAACAGACGGCCGGACAGCTTTTCAGCGTCGTTGCTGAAGCGGCGAGCCTGGACGCCGGAGATGTTCCGTAGTGAGTGGTCGAGCTCCTCCACGCAGAAGCGCGCGGAGCGGGGAAAATTGTCACTCAGCAGGAGGAATTCCGCGACCTTCACGGGGCTCACGTCGCCGCCGTGGATGTCTTTGTAGGCGTCCCAGGCCGAGCACGAGCGCAGCACGGCGCTCCATTCGAGGGCGTCGGCCTGACTGACGGTGGGGGGAATACCTTTCTGTGGCAGGGACGCGTGACGCACGTCGAGGATGCGGGTGGTCTGATCCGCGCGCTCGATGAATTTCCCCGCCTGCATGAAATGCCAGCCTTCATTGTGCACCACCGTGGCAAAGGCGATGCCCACCAACTGCAGAGAGCTGGCCTTCACCTGCTGCAGGAAATCGAACGGGCTGTCGTCCCACACCTCGCGGGCGCGTGGGGAGTTGAGGAACAGGTAGAGGCGGTTGAGCTCCTCCCAGATCTCCACCGTGATCTGGTCGCGCACCATGCGCGCGTTCTCGCGGGCCTGGGTGACGGAGGTGAAGATGGAGTTCGTGTTCGCCGGATGGAACACCAGGAAGTCGGTTACCGAATGGCCCGTGGCCTTGGGAAAGAGTTGCCCGAACAGCGTTTCGTCGCCGGTCGCCTGGATGATGGGCATCCAGTGTGCCGCGAGCTGCGCATCATTGAGGTGCCGGGAATCCAGCAGGAGCTGCAGCGTGGTGTCCACGATGCGCGCCGTGTTCTCGGCGCGCTCGATGTAGCGCGACATCCAATAGAGCGAATTGACAACGCGGGAGAGCATGGGAAAGCGGGAAAGTTGTCGTCGTTACTCGTCGCCGTAGAGCACCCAGGTATCCTTGCTACCGCCGCCCTGGGAAGAGTTGACCACCAGCGATCCCTCACGAAGCGCCACGCGCGTCAGACCGCCGGGCACGATAACCGTCTTTTCCCCGTAGAGGATGAACGGCCGGAGGTCGATGTGACGCCCGGCAAACTTCCCGTCCCCGGTGTGGGTGGGATGGGTCGAGAGCGAAATCATCGGCTGCGCGATGTAGTTGCGCGGATCCTTCAGAACCGCCTGCCGGAACTCGTCGCACTCAGCCTTGGTGGATTTCGGGCCCATGAGCATTCCGTAGCCGCCCGACTCGTTTGCCGCCTTCACCACCAGCTTCTCAATGTTTTCGACGATGTAGTTCTTCTCCGACTCGTCGCTGGCTAGGTAGGTGGGTACGTTCGGCAGGATCGGATCCTGGTCGAGGTAGTATTTGATCATCTTCGGCACGAAGTAATACATCACCTTGTCGTCGGCGATGCCGGTGCCGATGGAGTTGGCGAGACTGACGTTGCCGGAGCGGTAGGAGTGGATGAGTCCGGGGACGCCGAGCATGGAATCGCGACGGAACACCGTGGGATCGATGAAGTCGTCGTCGATGCGTCGGTAGATCACGTGCACCGGCTGAAGGCCCTTGGTCGTGCGCATGAACACGCGGGATTCGCGCACGAGGAGGTCGCGCCCCTCGACGATCTCGATGCCCATCTGACGAGCCAGGTAGGTGTGTTCGAAGTAGGCGGAGTTGTGGGCACCCGGGGTCAGGAGCACCACGGTGGGATCCACCACGCCGGACGGGGCGATGTGTTGCAGCGTCTTCAACAACTCCTGCGGATACTGGTCCACGGGGCGAACGCCGATGGCTTCGAACATCCCCGGGAAGGAGCGTTTCATCGCGCGCCGATTCTCAAGGACGTAGCTCACGCCCGACGGCGTGCGCCCGTTGTCCTCGAGCACCATCCAGGTGCCGTCGCCACCGCGGATCAGATCCGTGCCGCAGATGTGGATGTAGATGTCCTTGGGAACCTTGAAGTGCGCGAACTCGCGGCGGAAATGCTTTCCGGAAAGGATGTAGTACGGCGGGATTACGCCGTCCTTCACGATCTTCTGGTCGTGATAGATGTCGTGCAGGAAGAGGTTGAGGGCGGTGATGCGCTGCACGAGACCCCGTTCGAGATGCTCCCACTCCTTGGCCGGGATGATGCGGGGGATGAGGTCGAACGGAAAGATGCGCTCGGTACCCTGCTTGTCGCCGTACACGTTGAACGTGATGCCCTGCCGCAGGAAGGCCAGGTCCACGGCGCGCCTCTTCTCATCGAACTCAGCCGGAGTGAGCTCGTTGAACAGACGGGCGAATTTCTCGTAGTGGGGACGCAGATGGCCAGGGGCGGAGGCCATCTCGTCGAAAAAGCCGTTGGGATCGTAGCTCTTCAGCACGCAGCCCAAGAAAAACGAACCGCCCGGTATCCGGCAAGCCTTTCAATCCAAATGCGTGAAATGGGTCAAAAGCCGCCAAGATCTGGCTAAATTCTGCACCCTAATTTGGCGCGTGCATCAAATTAGCCAGTCCACTGCTGGGGTGTAGCCCCGAGTTGACGCCAGTGGACATCGGCAGGGCCCCGGGCGAGGCTTTGCCCTCGTGCGACCTACTGACATCACCGCCTTTCCCGCCGAATTGGCCGTCAAATGGGACGACGGTGGCGAATCCTTTGTCCCCTTGGAGACGCTGCGCCGCTTTTGTCCCTGTGCCGCCTGCATGGGCGAGACCGATGTGATGGGCAATCTCTACAAGGCTCCCGAGCGTCCCTACACCGATCACTCGTTCGTGCTCACCGGCGTTTCGGAGGTCGGTGGCTACGGGCTGCAGCCGCGCTGGGGCGACGGGCACGCCACGGGAATCTACACCTGGGACTACCTGCGCCGACTGGCAAAGGCGGAGTGAAGGCGTTGGAATTCGATATCGGAATTGCGACCGATGCCCTGTGGAGTCCGGTCGGGAGCGCAGCGACCTACCGGTTTGGACATAAGGTCCGCCTCACCGTGCTCCACGACGCCACCCAGTCTCACCCGCGGTGGGAAAGCGACGAACCCCGGATCAACTCAGCGGTTGCCCCGGTGTCAGAGGGCCCGCCTCCCGATCTGCGTCCATCTGCGGTTGTAGATTCCGCTTCGGGGTTTGGCCCATCGGCCATTCAGTCCCCGATTCGACGGGAAGCGTTCCAAACCGGTAGCCAGGCAACCGGACTCCAAAGGTGGATCCCATCGATAACGAAAACGAAAACGCCCGCTCCGGTGAACCGGAAGCGGGCGCTGATACGAAGCGAAGTGAGGCTTACTTGGCCTCAGTCTTGGCGATCTTCGCGACGGTGACTTCGAGCTTGTCACCCTTCTTCTCGCACACGCCGGTCACGGTCACGTCGGCAGGACCGCTGCAGAGGTTCTTGTGGAAGCCCTGGCTAACGTCGCCCACGAGGAAATAGGTGGTGATCTTGTCACCCTTCTTGACCTCGACCACGTTCTGGCACTTCTCGGACTTGTGCAGCGCGCACTTGAGGCACTTGCCTTCGCCCTTGATGGTCATTTCCTTGCCGCTGTCGGCGCGGAGGGAGCTGGCGGTGAGGGCGAGAGCCGCAATGGCGGCCCACTGGATCATGGACTTCATGGTAGAATGAGACTTTGGTTAGGGACTAAGGTTGACGACTTAAACCCAAGAGAACCGACCATGAACCCCTTGGCAAGTCAGGATTTGGCCCCATTCCCTGAGGGGGTGGGTGCGATTGCGGGCGTCGTTCTGGCTGGGGGCAGGTCGACCCGGATGGGGCGCGACAAGGCGCTGCTTCGCCTCGACGGCGAGTCGTTGATCCGACGTCAGCTGCGTCTTTTGAAGGAGAGCGGGGTGAAGCGTCTCTTGGTGGCGGGGGCTGCGGGCGAATCGGTGGAGGGGAGCGCGCTCCGGGCGGAGATTCCCCCCGGCGTGGCGTGGCTCGCGGATTCGCGGCCCGATTGCGGTCCGCTGGCTGGGATCGCCGGAGCTTTGGCCCGACTGGAACCCGGAGAAACCCATTTGCTGGTGCTGGCGGTGGACTTGCCGCGGCTCGGGGTTGGGCTGCTGAGCCAATTGATCCGGGACGCGCAGCAGACTCCGGATGCGGGAGTCGTTCCGGTGGTGGCCGGCCGATGGGAGCCGCTTGTCGCTGTGTATCCGCAGGCGGGCCTGGACTCTGCGCTCATACGCCTCGATCGGGGAGCGCTCTCGGTCCAAGATTGGGTGCGCGAGGGGATGCGAAATGCATGGATGCGGGAGCGCGTCATGACGCCCGACGAGGCGGCGTCGTTTCTGAACTGGAATCACCCCGAAGACCTGCCCGGCGCACGCCTTTGAATAGTCGGCGGTTTCCCGGGTCAGTTTCCCCCAACACGATTTTCGCATGCATCCTCGACGTCCTTCCGCCCTCCGCGGGTTGAGCCATTGGGCGACCCTGATCACGTTCCTCTTGGCGTCTCGTGCGATGGCGCAGCCCCCGGAGTGGATCTGGGGCCCGAACGCGGCGGACAAGGAGGTTCGTTACTTCCGAAAGTCGGTCACCATCCCACCGGGGACCGTCCGGGTTCGGGTGACTGTGGCCGCCGACACCGCAGCGGACGTGCGCCTCAACGGTCGGAGTGTCGCGCGGAGCAGCAATCCTGGACGCCCAGCCTCGGTGACGTTGAGTCCCCCTCGATTCGTCGCAGGCCCCGCCGTGTTTGAGGTCACCGCGCGCCACGAACGCGGAAGCGCGGGCGTGCTGGTGCGACTCGAGCTTCAGAAGACAGGCGGGAGTTCCGAGATCGTCGTGACCGACGCCTCTTGGGAAACCGGTTCCAGCACCAACGCCTGGACCGCCGCCACGTCGATCGGTCCGGTGGGCGTTGCGCCTTGGGGCGACATCCTCAAACCCGCGGTGGCTGCTGCCGCGGAGTCGGTGCATGTCCCCGATGGCTTCAAGATCGAATTGCTCCGCTCCGCCCAGCCGGAGGAAGGCTCCTGGGTGAGCATGACCGTTGATTCCAAGGGTCGTCTTATCGTGAGTCCCCAGGGCGGCGAACCGATGGAGCGTCTCACCCTCGACGCCTCGGGTCAGGTGGCCAAGGTGGAAACCATCGACCTGCCCGTCTCCGGCGCCATGGGACTCCTCTATGCCTACGATTCCCTGTACGTGAACGGGCAGGGCCCGGACGGCTATCACCTCTACCGCCTGCGCGACACCAACGGCGACGACCAGTACGACTCGGTGGAATTGCTGCGAAAATGGGTGGGCGGACCGGGTGAACACGGAGCGCACGGCATCGTGAAGGGGCCCGACGACCACCTGTACATCGTTTGCGGGAACTTCGTGGATCTGCCGGGCGACACCGTGTCGACCACGCGGGTGAAGCACTTCGCCGATGACCTAGTGGTGCCGCGCATGGAAGACGGCAACGGCTTTGGCGCCGGGCGCAAGCCGCCGGGCGGGTACGTCGTGCGTCTCGATCGCGATGGTGGCAATGCCGAGGTTTTTGCCTCCGGCGAGCGCAACACCTACGACATCGCCTTCAATCCCGACGGCGAGCTCTTCGGATTCGACTCCGACATGGAGTGGGACTGGGGCGCGCCGTGGTATCGGCCGATCCGGGTGTACCATGTGGTCAGCGGCGGCGATCAGGGATTCCGCGAAGGCAGCGCCAAGTGGCCGGAGTATTACGCCGACTCATTGCCGCCAGTGGTGAATGTGGGAATCGGTTCTCCGACCGGTGTGCGTTTCGGCACCGGAGCGCGCTTCCCAGCAAAGTATCAGCGTGCGCTGTACGTGATGGACTGGAGCTACGGTCGCATCCTGGCGGTCCATCTTTCTGAACAGGGCGCGAGCTATTCGGGAAAGGTGGAGCCCTTCGTGCAGGGGAAACCGTTCAATGTGACGGATCTCGAAGTCGGTCCGGACGGCGCGATGTATTTCACCATCGGCGGCCGCGGGACGCAGTCGGGGTTGTATCGCGTCAGCTACGTGGGGACAGAACGCACCGAACCCGCGGTGGTGCACACGCTGCAGGTGACCGCCGGACAAGCTGCGCGCCGGATGCGGCATGATCTGGAGCGTTTCCACTCCCGTGAGGACGAGACTGCATTGCCTCGAATTTGGGCAGGCTTGGACTCCACCAACCGCCATATTCGCTTCGCCGCGCGGGTGGCGCTGGAGTCGCAGCCGCTTTCCAGTTGGAAGGATAAGGCGCTGGAGGCCACCGAGCCGCGCGCCGGGCTGACCGCCCTGCTGGCCGTGGCGCGGGTCGGATCCGCCGAGGACCAGGTGCCCGCCCTGAAAGCTCTTACCCGATGGCCGCTCGATACGCTGGACGAGGAATGGAAACTAAACAAATTGCGCGTCATCGAGG